>JBEBTM010000087.1:0-11511 GCA_040393745.1 Thermogutta terrifontis
GGATTGTCGAACAGAGGAGTCCATCGATTCCCATTTCCGGTTTATTCACGATTCCGAAAATGATGACGATGAACGCGCCGGTCGGACCGCCGATTTGGACCTTTGACCCACTCAGGCAGGAAATGATGAAACCGGCGATGATTGCCGTAAAGAGCCCACGTTGAACGGAATCGGACGTCGGCCCCAATGATGCGATGCCAAAGGCGATCGCGAGGGGCAGTGCGACGATACCGACGATGATTCCGGCGACCAGATCGTTTGTAAAACCTTTCCAGGAATAACCTTCACGGAACATCGTGAAAAGTTGCGGCCTGAAAACACTTGACAAATAGCGCAGCAGTTTACGGTTCAATTCGATTGGGCAAAGAAAAAGAGCGATAGAGTGTCGTTCAAGAAGAATATTGAACGACTTCCGAAACGGGAAAGCAAGCCTCGACTGATTATATCACAAAAAAACAAATGGGAGAAGGGGTCAAGAGCCCATCGCAACTCCGATCAAACGGAAACTGGCCTACATGGGGCGGTTCGTTGCCCGCTTAACTCAAAGGTCGGGTGGCTTGTTTGCCCCAGGTGTAAACGCCGAGCTTTTCCTCGGGGAAACCCAAAGCATGGATTGAGGCCAGATCGATGTCGGCGGGATTGGCGACGATACCATCTGCCAAACAGCGGCAGGCTTCATCGTGCATTGAGCGGAACAGTCGGTCAATGATTTCCTCGTCCGTGATCTCTCGAAGTTCCTTGTTCGGTGGAAGCGGAAGTTCGTGATCCGGTACTCCGTCACCGTTCCAGGATGTCGCATTCGGATAGAGCATGAACCCGCGTCCCGTTTTCCGGCCCAGGCGGCCCAGATCGATCAGATTCAATAGCAGCGGCGATTGCGGAACCCGGTCAGGGAAAGCTTTGAACAAGACCCAGCCGCTGTGAAGGACGACATCCAGGCCGATTTCGTCCATGATGCGCAGCGGCCCCATTTTCATGCCGAAGTCGGTCGCCAGGCGTTCGATACGTTGCGGATCGACGCCGCCTTCGAGCAATTGGAGCGCCGTGGTGAGATACGGATTCAATATCCGGTTGACCAGAAAGCCGGGACCGTCGGCGACGATGATCGGCTGTTTTTCAATGCGCAAAGCGTGTCGCTTTGCCGTTTCCAGGGTTTCCGGATTTGTGTAACGGCTTGGGATGATTTCGAGCAGGGACCGTTGCCGAACGGGATGAAAAAAATGGAAACCGAGGAACCGGGCCCGATGATCGTCGTCAAGCGGCTCGGCCAAGGTGCGAATGGCAATGGTCGACGTATTCGAAAATAGTCCGGGCTCGGTACCTTCGGGAGCGGACTCGACGACTTGCCGGTAGAGTTTGTGCTTGGCCCGAAGTTTTTCAGTAATCGTTTCGATCAAGATCGGTGCCGGACCCGCGTCGCGAAGCAGAGTCCGCAGATCGTCGTGGCAATCGAGCATCGCGGGGTCGAAGGGGACGTTTTGGAGCCGGAGTTCTTCGGCGACTCGCTGCGGGGTCGAATGCAATGCGGCGGGCACGGAGTCGTAAATTCGTACCGAAACACCGCAGCGAAGATGGGCCGCGGCGATGGCGGCGCCCATCATGCCCGCGCCGAGAACGGCGACGATGCTTTGGTGCTGTGGCATGGCGGGGGTCATACTCGTTTACGCTCCGTGTATTATCGTTGCAGGAGGCTCAAAAGCAATTGAGTGTTTTGGCTCGATTGCTGGAGGACGGAGACCGTGGATTGCATCATGATCTGCTGCCGTGAAAATTCCGACGACTCGACGGCGAAGTCGGTATCGACGGTTTCACTCAGGGCTCCGGTTTCGATTTCAATGGCGTCGAGCAGGTTGTCCATGTTCGGCTGGACCTGGTATTTCTGGAAAGCGCCGAGTCTGCCGCGAAGGCTGGAAATCTCTTCGGTGACGTCCATGACGATTTGGTAGGCTTTCGACGTATCCGTAAGCAGGCTTGCGTCCTGGCCGGTTTTGAGCTGGGCAAGTCGGCTACCGAGACTGCCGAGCGCCGACGTATGGACGCTAGGAATGCCGATGCGGACCTGCTGCGAGGACGTGAGGCTCGAACCGAGTTGGATCAAGGTTCCGCCGCCGGAGATTCGGAAGCCGAAGGCGTCCCCCTGTCGAACCGATTCGTCCAATCGGAGGGAAAGGTCGAGATCCGACGTGGAAACCGAGGCGGTCAGACCGTTTCCCACGGCAAGTTGGCCGCCGATCTTCGCGACGACGTCGGTGCCTTGATTTCGTACCGAAACATTTCCCGCCCGGTCGGTGAGCGTCATTTCCGTGTCCCCGACGGCTCGGACGGAGACGAATTCGGAGGAGCCGTATTCCAGGGAATAAAAAGTCAATCCGAGATTCTCACTGTCGCTGTTGCCGATCATTGCGACGCCCAGGACCGAACCTGTTTCTCGCACGGAAAGAGTACCGTGGTCGCCGACGCGGACGAAATCCTCGCCCGTGGGAACGAGCGTGGTTCCTTCGACCAACGGAGGAATGGACGCTTCGAACAAGTCGGCAATGCCGTCGGTGGAATTGATGAGCTCGACAACCTGCAAAGCGGTGAGCGGCGAGGCGGGGTCCATGCCGATGGTGAGCTGCTTCGACTGAGCATCATAAGAAATCGTGGGGCCGTTTGAATCGGAGACGACGCGGACTTCGGTGTTGTTGTAACCGTCATCGCCGTGTTTGGCCGTGACATTGAAGGAAGCATTGACGCCGTTTGCGGCGACGACGCTTCCTTCGGGTAAGTTGTCGACGGCCCGGATGCCGCCGGTGAGCGTGGCGGTGTCCCCGACGGCGACATTGCCTTCGCCGGTGGACGACGGAGCCCGGGACGCGACGAACAGGCCGGACAGGGACGGGTCGGAATTGATCAGGCTGATGATCTCATTGGCCGTGGTGGTTCCGCCGGACGTAACGCCGATGAGAAACTCCTTCGTCAACGGATTGAACGTGACCGTGGGGCCCGACGGATCCGTTACGACACGGACGGCGGTATTATTGTACGTCGCGCCGGCCTGGGTGGCCGTGAGCGTGAAGCTGGAATCGATACCATTGCTCGATTTGATCGTTGCCGTGGGATAATCCTGCCGAAGTTCGGAACCGTAGCTGGAAAAACTGACCTGGGCGTATTGGTCCGGGTGTGGTGTGCAATCGGGATCGTTCGGATCGTAAGACGTTTTAAGCGCTCCGGTCCCGTTGGCGGATTGGCCCGTGGTACAGACGGGCTGGTTCGTGTTCGAGGGGTCGATGTTGGAAACGCTGATTTCCAGGCGATCCAGGACGGCGCGGGATTCTTCGGTGGTCGGGGCGTTGAAGAATTTGACAAGATCGTTCGCCGTGGTTTTGATGACGCCGTTGACGTCGGTTTCGAGGTGGATGAGCACCGTACCTTGCGAAATGACGCCGCCGGAGGTTTCGCCCACCCGGGCGTTGATGCCGAGGTAACCTTCGTCGTCGAAAACGCCGGGGTTGTTGGGATCATAGCCGGCCGAGGGAACAATTTCAAATTTGGAACTGACGTACGGATCTTCGGCGACGAGCTGTTGGAGATCATTCATCGTAAACGCATCGCGGTCGGGATCGGCGGCCCGACCGGAGAAGTCGACCGAAATGACGACCGCGTTTCGCTCGGCATCATAAACAACGGATTCATCGGAACTGTCCCGGAGCAAGACCCCCACGCCGTCGATGTCAGGGCCCGTCTGAAGCGAACGGAGCGTGAAAGATGTTCCGGCGTTGAGCCCTTGGACCTGTGCACTGGCGTAGCCGTATTCCGGCGGGTAGGTCGAATCATCAATCGACAGGGACGTGCCTGGCGTACTGACGAATTGTATGTCCGGCGAACCGGCCGGAGCGAGGAATTGCAGATAATTGCTGTCGTCCGGGTCGCCGTAATAGGAAACCTCGGCAAAGGGCGTGACGATACCCTGGCCTGTGGAACCGGTGGGAATCGTTGCGGAAACGCGACCGGTTCCATCGGGATTTTTGAGCAGCGGCGACGTGTTGAGCAGCGTGGCAATCTGTTCTGCGCTGGAAACAACCGCGCCGCCGGAGACGCCTCGTTGTGTTTGCTCGACGGTCGAAGTGGGAACGAGTGGGCCCGACCCGTCGGACGGGGGCGTATTGCTGAGTTCGAAGTAAGTGCTCGCGGTCGGCGATTCGGCAATCCAGCGCTGGAGATCGGCGACCGTGGTGTTCGTCGGGTCGGCCGGATCGGCTTCGTTGTAGGAAGCATTCACCGTGAACGTTTTTGGCTTGCTTGTCAGGTCCGTGACGAGCCCCGTGGCTTCGCCGGTACCGTAGACGTTGTTGATGACGAATTCAATGTCGTTGAAATCTTCCCCGGCGTATTTGGCGGCAATGGTGAATTCGTTGTTGGGAATGCCGTCGTTTTCACCGTTGTAGTGGTACTCGGCTTTCTGCCAGGCTTCGGTTTGCAGGATGACCTCGATGACCGTGGGATCGTTGCCGGAGCCCTCGGTGACCCGGAGGGAAAGTTCGTTATTACCGTCGGAGGGCGCCGTGTAGCGAACGACAAAATTGCCTGCCGCCTTGCCCGTCTCGCTGGCCGTGAGGATGATGTCGTTGTCCTTGCCGTAGGAGGTGAGCCCCAAGGAGCCCGGCGTGGAGTGGGTGTAAACTTTGGCGCCGACGCCCGTGGAATCGCTGGTCCGGTTGACCGCGGCTGCAATGTCCTCAATCGAGGCGTTTTTGTCGAAGCTGAAGGTTTCGTAACCGCTGGTTCCGCCGATTTCGAGAACGACGCTGTTTTTCAATGCCCCCAGCGGGTAATGGAGTTCCGCCTGTCGAGCCTGTTCGAGCACCTGGACCGAAACGTCCTTTTCGGTACGTCCGAGAAAACTCGCTTGGTTGACTGAAAGTGCCGTGATCTTGTCGGTATCGAGGCCGTAAGTCGTGAAATCAAGCGAGCCGTCGATGAGATTCTGGTCCAGAAACGAAGTCGATCCGGAAATGCGGTCGATGGACGCCAAAATGGCGTCGGCCTCCATTTGAAGGGCTTTCAAGGTTTCGGGGGATTCCGCTCCCGAATTCGCCGCCTGTGTGACCAGGCCCCGGAGGTCGAGCAGCAACGAGTTGATCGAACCGAGTGAACTGTCGATCTGTGAAATGACATTATCGGCCCGCCGGCAATTGGAAACGGCCTGCGACATGGACGTCAGGTCCGTCCGCATGGACGTGCCCGCGACGAAGGCGACCGGGTCGTCTTGGGCCGAATGGACCCGGAGCCCCGTGGAAAGATTGCGAAGCGATTTGGTGAATCCTGCTTCAGATCGAGCCAACGACACCTGCCCGAGCAAGGTGTTGATGTTGACCTGAAGATTGGTCGGATTGTTGTTGATCGAGGACATGCGGTTTTGAGTAAAATTTAACTGGGGGATGCCGATATCTACGCCGTCGCCATGTCACAAGATGATCCGGCGAAAACCTAAACGAGGATGGAACCTTTCGGAAGACAGTGTCATCGGATTGTATCGGTTATCAGGGTTCTTTCGGATGAGGATATTTTCGCCGGTTTTTCCCATTGAACCGAGGTGAAAAAATCGTTACTCTTCTCAAAACCGTGTTTTTTATCGCTTCCCGCCTCCAGCCAGACTTTTTCCATGAACGACCCCTTTCTCATTGCCGGAATTGTCATTTTGACGGCGGTTCTCTTGCGGCTCGTCTTCAAGTGGTATCGGTCCGAAGCGAGGCGGAAGGCGGAACAACAAATCGCGGCCCAAAAAGCTCGGAAAGCGGTTCGTCGGAAGCAAACGCAATTAGGTGAAGAGGTTAAGGCCGCGCACGTCGTAAGCCGGGTTGCGCCGGAGCGGGTTCCCTTGTCTGAGCCTTACGATAAAACATTTACGGGTGGTGCCACACCACAGAGCATTGCCAAGTGGGAAGCGGAAATCCATCAAGTCGGGCGGCAAATGATCGGGCAACTTGACTCGAAAATGGTCGCCCTGCAAACGCTCACACTGGAAGCCAACCGTGCGGCCAATCGACTGGAAATTTTGGTCGAACACCTGGAGAAAATTTCCAAACTCCACCCAGTGTCGCAAGTTGAGTCGATTCGTTCTACGGCGGCATTCGCCCAATTCGCAACGGAAGCGCGAACAGCAGTGGAAACGGCAGCCGAGCCCACGGTTCCTTCTATTGTTGCGGATGAGTTTGAAGCCGAACTTGAAGAACAAGTTGGCGAGGATCCCTTTGCCGAATTCTACGCCGAAAATTTTCGGGACCACATCCTCGATCCGGAGCGGGAACCGCAGATTCCGATGGAATCCGTTCCGCATCAAAATATTCCGACGCGCGGCCTGATTCCGGTGGAACAGGCGGAAGCGGCGGCCAAGGAAACCGGCGGCCTGAATCCACTCTCGGCCGTGCTCGGTGAATTGGATGCAAGAGCTCAAGTTCCGATTCCGCCGAAACCACCCGTATCCACACGGGAAACGGTGGCTCCGGCTATGGTTTTGAAGACGGAGCCGTCGCAGACTTTCTCAGAAAGACAGGAAGGATTCCAGACGGAGCGGATCGACATTTCACGGCGTTTTCCGGATTCCATCGGCCCGACCACGGGTGCGGCGGGTTCTTCCCCGGGCCCGATCCGCAAGAAGCTGTCACGTGGAAAAAACAGTCCGCTTTCACTCGGCTCGCCCGCCATGCCCGGCGGGAATGATCCGGCCGTCGGTTCGGTGGCGATTCCACCGGTTTCCGTGGTCAACAGTACATCGCGCCGTATCACGGTTTCGCCGGGCCGGAAAGATGTTGAAGCTCCCTTATCGATGGAAACCCTGTACGACGACGGCTTGGCGCAGCGCGAGGGCGGCGAACTGTTCGCCGTGGCCGGCGTGGCGACGGAAGCCCCGGTTCGAACGGTACCGCCGGAACTCGGTTCCCACTTGGAGTTGCGTCGTCAGGTAGAATTATTGTCCGATTACGGCTACACGCCTCGGCAGATCGCCCAGAGTTTGGACATCACCGTGGGCGAAGTCGACTTGGTTTTGAATTTGAGAAGATAGTCATCAACCAAACCCGTGTTCCAGGCCAAACTCCCCGTTTTTTACGGTCCGATCGATTTGCTACTGTATTTGGTACGTAAAAACGAATTGGACATTCGCAACATACCGATCGCATCGGTTTTGGACCAGTATCTCGAATTCGTTTCGCTGATCCAGGACATCGATGTGAACGCGGCCGGGGATTTTTTGTCCATGGCGAGCATGCTCATCGAGATCAAGGCCTCGGAAATCCTGCCCGGCGAGGAAAGCCTTGAAGAGGAGGTCGATGATCCCCGGCAGGAATTGGTCGAACAGTTGTTGGAGTACAAAAAATTCTGCGACGCATCCAATCGGCTCCAATCTCGCAGCGAACAGTGGCAGCTTCGCTTTCCCCGCTTGGCCAATGATCTCCCGCCGCGCCGGCGAAGCATCGCCGACGAGCCTATCCGGGAGGTCGAACTCTGGGATCTCGTCAGTGCCTTCGGACGCCTGCTTCGCGAGAATGCGCCCAAGATCAAGTATGAAGTCGTGTACGACGACACGCCGATTTCCACGCACATGAAACGGATCCATCTGCGACTGCAAAACGAAGAGCGTATCGCTTTTCGCCGTTTATTCCGGCCCGGCGATCATAAGACGAAACTTATCGGCATGTTCATGGCGTCACTGGAGCTGGTGCGGCACGAGTTCGCCAACATCACGCAGGAAACCTTGTTCGGTGAGATCGAACTGTCCCACCGGCAAGGCTCGAAATCCTTGGATTTCGCCTCTTTGGATGCCTCGGCATAGATTCCTACCGGCTCCAGACATCCGCACGACCCGGATTTTCCGTATTTTCGTCAAAGTTTGACATTTCCGTCTGCCGATATTCCTCAGTGAACCTCCTTGGAAATCCGAGGAGATTCTACCTAATAGTCAAACTGGAGGAAATGCCGAAAATGCGACGTTGCTACCGCTCAAATTCGCGTCTCTCGAACCTGGCCCTGCCCCTTGCAATGCTGTTGCTTGGGACGACCGTCGTTTGTATGGCAAACGATGACAAGGACAGTGGGAATTGGCAAACCATCGAAGTCCAAGGTGTCGATAACGATGACATCGAGGTTAAAGTTGCCCAAGGAACCGGTAAGGGCGTCGTTTGGGGAAAATCGAACAAGGCGAAGGAACTGGAAGAAATCGAGCCGATCCAAGATTCCGAAGAATCGACCAAACTCGCCCCGGTTCCCCAACCGAAACAAACTACGGTCCAGCGGCCCGCGACCCTGGATTCGCCGAAGGTTCCCGCCCGATTGCCCGGCGCTGATGAAAGTGCCCGGGGAAACGTTTCCAAGGATAAATTCCTTCTGAGAAGCAACCGGCGTGTCGGTTCGACCGATTTGGTCGAAACCCTGCTGGAAGTGACCGGCGATGTCAAAGTACTCAACGAAGCCCAGGAAACCGTGAAGGACAAAATGGAAGTCGTCGCCGGTTTCCGTTACGAAGAGCGTGTCGACCGTTTTTCACTCAACTCGGCTCCGCTGGTCAGCGTTCGACAATACAATCTTGCGAAGGCGAAAATGAAGATCGGGAACAACACCCGCAATCCTGAATTGGACGAACGCTTGCAAACGATTGTCAGCCACCTTGATCGGGACAAGGTTTCCCTCTTTTCGCCCAAGGATTCGTTGCGGGGTGAAGAATTACTGCTTATTGAAGATTTACCCGGTAACACACTCACGCTGGATCGGCTTTTGCCAAACCGCGAGGTGGCTATGGGCGAAGGCTGGAAAATCGCCGACGGTGTGCTGAGATCCTTCCTTTCGTTGGACGTGGTCGAAGAAAACAACGTCGAAGCCATCCTGACCGCCGTGGCCGACAACATGGCCATGGTCGAAGTCGTCGGTGATGTCAGCGGTATTTATCTCGGTGCGCCGACGCAAATGAATGTTCGGGCCAAATACCAATTCGATCTGACGCAGAAGCGAATCAACTGGCTCGGCATGCTCATCGAAGAGGATCGGTCCATCGGGCATGTGGGTCCCGGTTTCGACCTCGTAGCCCGGCTCCAGGTGAAGATATCGCCGCTGGATAAGCCGCAAGCATTGACCGACGACGTCATGCAGGAAATCGACATTCAGAAGACCGATGCGGCGATGAAGCTGAAATACGACGGAGGCAAAGGCCCTTGGCGGTTCTATCACAATCGGGACTGGTACGTTTACCAGGATGAATCGTCGACGACGATCCTGCGCAAATTGTCCGGCGGCGAGCTTGTGGCCCAGTGCAACATCGCCGACATGGGCAAGGTCGATCTCAAGACGATGACCGACCTGGATCGGTTCCAAAATGAATTGATCCAGGGACTCGGCAAGAATTTCGGCGAAGTCGTCGCGGCCGAGGAACGGACGAACCGTTACGGATATAAAGAGTTCACGGTCATCCTCGACGGCGTGGTCGAAGACTTGCCGCTACGCTGGCTTTATACGCTCGTCACCGATAAGACGGGTAAACAAGCCGTGGTCGTGTTCGTCGTGGAAGCTCGAATGCTCGAACAATTCGGCGACGCCGACCGCGTGCTCCTGGACACGTTCCGCATCGGAAAATAAAAAACACGGCCCAAGAGCCGGAAGTGGAACGAAGCGGAACTTCCGGATAACGTCGCCCGGTAAATGTAATCGCATGACAATGGAGTCCTCCCCCGTGGAATTTCACGCCTCCGACTGGAATGCACAACTTGGTCGACCGGCCATGTTCGAGGTACGCTCCGACTTCTTGAAACCGGAGCCGCCGAGAATCCGTGTCGTTTCGCTACCCATTCCCGGCCGGACTCATGTGGGTTCCCGGAGTTGGTTCTTTTATGATCCCGAACTCGGCCCCCCCGTGGATGTGGAACCGGAATTCGCGGAAGAGACCATCCGCGGGCCCGCGATTGAGGACGAAATCGCATGGGAAAAGCAAGACCCCGATTCCTTGACGCGGATCCGAGTACCGCGTGATGCCATCAAAATCGAAGACCGGCTCAGCTACATTCTGCAACCGCCGATCGAGTCGATTCTGAATCAGCCGACGCTCGAAATGCCCTTCGATCCGTTTGCGTACCAGCGGGAAGGCATCGCCTTTCTGTACAGTGCGCACTTCGCCGTTTTAGCCGATGAAATGGGGCTCGGCAAGACCATGCAGGCGATCACGACGATCCGGCTCCTTCTCCGGACCGGCGAGGTGCGCAGCGTACTGATGGTCTGCCCGAAACCGCTGCTGTCCAATTGGAAGCGGGAATTTGAAATGTGGGCCCCGGAAATTAACGTGCAGCAAATCGAGGGTTCCCCGGCCCGGCGAAAGTGGCTCTGGCAACTGCCCGGCATTCCCGTTCGGCTTGCCAATTACGAGCTGCTCAACCGTGACCGGGAATACTACGATTGCCCTCGAAGCGAAGGGGGGCCCATGTTCGACCTGGTCGTCCTCGACGAATCGCAACGGATCAAGAACAAGAACAATGCAACGTCCCAGGCGGCCAGGGCGCTGCCGCGCAAACGCAACTGGGCTTTGACCGGCACGCCCGTGGAAAATTCGCAAGAGGATCTGGTTGGAATCTTCGAATTCCTCTCGCCCGGCTTTCTTCAGTCGGGGCTTCGGCCCTCGGAAGTCCGCAACGTCGTGGGCGAACATATCCTGCGCCGAACCAAGGACAAGGTTCTCAAGGACATGCCGCCGAAACTGATCCGGGACGCCTGGCTTGAACTCACGCCGGAACAGGAGGAAACGTACAAAATGGCCGAAGACGACGGCGTGCTCCGTCTTTCCGAGGCCGGCGACAGCGTCTCGATTCCCCAAGTGTTCGAACTGATCATGCGACTCAAGCAGATATGCAACTTCGATCCGGCCACGGGCGAAAGCGCGAAGCTCGAACGGCTCACCGCGGACCTGGAAGAAATTGCGCAGAGCGGTCGAAAGGCCATTGTCTTCAGCCAATGGGTCGAAACGCTCCAGCGGCTCCGGAGCCCCTTGGAGCAGTTCGGCATCGTGGAATACCACGGCCGAATCCCTTCGAAAAAACGGGACGATGTGATCCGAACCTTCCGGGAAGATAAGGATATTCACGTTATTTTGATCAGCTATGCGACCGGTAGCGTAGGACTTAATATGCAGTTCGCGGAATACGTTTTCCTTTTCGACCGCTGGTGGAATCCGGCCGTCGAGGATCAGGCGATCAACCGGGCCCATCGCATCGGTGCAACCGGACCGGTCACGGTCACGCGGTTCATTTCAACCGATACGATCGAAGAACGTATCGACCGAGTCTTGCAAGAAAAACGGGAGCTGTCGGAACTGATCTTGTCCGGGGCCCGGGGGTGGGACACGTCATCGATGTGGAACCCGGACGAAATCTTCGGGCTCTTCAATCTTCGGGTTCCTTCGAAACTCAAACGCAGCGCATGAAAAAAGCCGGGGATGTCACTCCCCGACTTCGGAATTCTCACTTGGCCGGGGTGTGGTAAAGCATACTTCCCCCC
>JBEBTM010000088.1:0-11461 GCA_040393745.1 Thermogutta terrifontis
ACATGTTCCCGGAATGCGCTTGATGTCTTTCGTAACGATGGTAATGTCTGAAACACGTCGAGGGAACCGTTCCCAAAACCATCACCCTGAAATAGAGGAGTACGATCATGACGAAGAAAAAGACCGCCGGGGAAAAAAAGTATTACGAGCAGGTTCGCGTCCTGAATGCCGCACGGCTTGAGTTGGACAAGAGATCGCTCAGCCTGGAATTCGCCACGCGAAAAGCCAAAGCACCGAACCAGCCGTCCGAACGGAAAGCGGAGCGGGACGCGAAAGTCCGGCTGTTGACAAGCGAGGTCGCCACGCTGCGCAAGACATGCAAGACCGAAGAGCAAAAACTGGCGAAGATCGGCATCGACCTGAACGACGCCGGCGCCAAAGTCCCTTACCGCTATACGGCCAAGGAAGTCATCGAGGAGTTGCAGCGTACCATGCGGGAAGCGGAAGAGGACCACATGAACGTGAATTGGGACGTGCAAAACGGCATCTACGACGAGTTCGTCGAATTGCTCCGCATGACCGGCTACGGCACTTGAACGCGGCGGATTTCCACTCGACAAGCTGGCGTTTTGCCCCCTGCGGCGCCGGCTTTTTCCGGTTCCGGCAACTTATCGTAACGCATGTACGGAAATTCCGGAAATCATGCGAATTCCGGAGGAATATTCCAGGAATGCGCTTGATGTTATCCGTAACAATGGTAATGTGTCACACACGCGAAGGGGAAACGACCCCGGCATACCGGAACGAACGACGATTTTTATTTACAAGCACAAAGGAGACGACGATGAACAACGTGACCGTGAAACCGAACCTGGCCTGGCGCAACGAAACCCTGTATTGCGGCAACCTGCCCCTGCTGACGCTGGAGCGGGCGGAACCGGGCTTTACGCTGAACTTCCACGCTTTCGAAGATGTCTTCCGGGAAGCGGCGGACACCTACCTCCGGACGATCTTCCCGCTGGCCACGGAAGTGAAGTCGACGAAACGGCACCTCCTTTGGTCTTATGAAGAGGTCTTTCAGGGCTTGCACTGTTCACTTTCCAACGGTGGTCTGGAGCCGTTGAAATTCCATTGGCAGTGGATTGACGGTTGGGTCGAAACCGAGCCGACACATTGCCGGGGCGACCTGTTCTGCGGCCGCCTGCTGCTTGCCCGGATCGAGGACTCGGACGATCCGGAAAAGTTCCCGATGCGGTTTTTCGCCTTCGAAGCGATGTTCCGCGAAAAAGCCGGCGACCGCCTCGACGAACACGGAGCTTTCCGCGCCTTGGAGGACACGAACCCTCGCGGGTGCGTCATGAAGATTTACCGCTGCGTGTTGCAGGAACTCGAATTCGCCTTGCAGTTCAAAGCTCCACGCGGCTGATCCCGTCGCCTTTTTGAAATAATATCCCTTGACTACGACATCGACACGTCTAAAATTCCGTAGATTCAGGAGAAGGCTTTTTTATGCCTCCGGCCCGCTCGATCGAGCGGGTGCTGCGGACCCGTATTCATCCATTGCTTCCAATGCGCCAATAATCGGGCAACCGCAACGGCCTGCGTCCGGCACGATCCGGCTTCCTACACCTCCAAGCCGGGTCGTGTCTATGTAAATGTTCGTTGACGAAGCAGGATTTGATCCCCCCGGATTTTCCGCTGGACCACCAGGCGGATTTGAATAGCGAATGAGGAGGTCATGGCCCCGCGGCCCTCCCCCCGAATCCTCCAATCGGGGTGAGTCGCCGTTTCGTCATGGCATGATCGACCAGACTGATCGTGCGCGGCCACCTCGACCTTCTCTGTCGCGACCCGGCTCGCTCTCCGGGGTCGGGTCGTACTTATTCATGTTGCCGATCAAGGGATTCTGTTGGCTTTTTCGTTACACGGCGTGACCGTCCGGTGCCCGGATTCTTCCCGTCGTTTTTTGAAACGGTCGCCCGGGCGACTTTTTGATTTCCTAAAAACCAACTGTCCGGTTCAATTCCGTTTTTTCTTCGAATTCTTTCCGTCACGGACTGGATGTTCTCTGACGGAATGGTAAGGTGTACAAGGCCAGTGCGGGGACGGCCCCGCCACTGGAAGAACACACCGAACAACGGGAGCGGGACGATGACGAAGAGAGTGAGTATTCGCACGTTTTTAGAGAATTTTGAAAACGGCCTGTATGCTGTCAGTGACCGGGAAACGCAGATCGCGGCCGGCTGGTTCGACTGTTTTTGCGAGGAATCCGAATTGAGTGATCGGTTGGTTGTGCAGGTTCAGTACTTGAAACAGATCATCACCAGTCCGCGTATCGACATTGATACGATGTTCGTTTACTTTCAAAACAAGCTGCCGATGGTGGGTCGTCTGTACGACGAATTCGACATCGGCGATTTGAAATCGGGCCGTGTCCACCTGATCGTGACCCCGAAGTCGGGCTTGAAGATCAACAAGGGGCGGGCGGAAGTTCATGGGATCGAGAACTGTTTCAGCAAGCCGCTTGTCGAGGGTACTTGGGAGGACGTGCTCGCCTATTTTCTGAATCCCGACGACGCTCCGTCAACCGAGTCTGCCTCGAAAGAAGTGCCAGCCCATTGATTCGCCTTGGTTCGCATGGTAAAGTGGAATGGTCGACATGAGCATTCCCGTTACCCTGTTTCACAAGTCGCCATGAGTCCGATCGAACTGTCTTCTTCAACGGCCAAGGCACTCGCCTTGCACACGCTTCAATCCATTCATTTCGTCGCCCTGGCCAGTCACGGACCGGAAGGCTGGCCGGATGTGCGGGAGATGGCCTGCGCCACGCCGGACGGGTTGGAAACGATCTCCTTCATCACGCCCATCGACGCGAGAAAAAACGTCCAGATTACCGCCAATTCCAAATCCGTCGTGTTCGGATTCGATCCCGAAACGATGGCCGAGGTCCGGCTGTTCGGACATGCCGAACTGCTCGGCGATACCGCAACGAAATTGAGTGTCTGGCAGGAGGACTTCGACCGTTTCTTCCCGGAAGGCGTCTATGCCCCGCATCTGCTGGTGATCCGGTTGCAAACCAAGTACGGCGAATATGCCTCCCCTACGGACGGGACAGGTTCATTTTCGTTCGATTAGAAACGCCGGTTCTCCGGGAACACGATGCGGGGTGAACAGTAACCGGAAGCCGTCGAAACGTATTCTTCCGAAAGCCACCGGTTACACGCTCAAACTTCTTTCCGTTTCCGAAACCGCCGAGCGATCGGCAAGGCGGTCATCCCGAGTGCGAAGATCAGCATCGTGGACGGTTCCGGCGTGGCCGTATTGCCGCCGCCGTCCAAAGAGAGATCGGTCATCACGAGGTCGCCCAGGAAAAACGTCGGCGTCGTGCTGTTCAGGCCGTCGTCGTTCTTGACCATGAAGGTCAGGTAATTGTCGCCGTCCAGCAGCCAATCCGCATACTGCTCCAGGTCCAACTGGAACCGTTCGCTTTCGAAGGTGATCTGCCCGGTGCTGTGCGTCTCGTTGTAATCGTAAAAGATATCGGACCAGTCGAGCAGGTTTCCGTTCAAATAAACGCCGGTCAGCACGTCGTCGAACAACAGGTTGCCGTTGATGTAATTCGCCAGTTCCGAGCCGGCGAACGAGACGTTGAAACCGAAATACACCTCGTCCTGGTTGACGAGATAATTATTGAACGTTCCGGTCGCATACGAGGAATTCGTAATGGCCTGCGCGTCGGTCCCCGCAAAATAATCGTGCTTCTCGTATTTTTGCGTGGCCAAGGGGATGCCCCAAAATTCGGCGACGACGTAATCGCCGCCGTTGTTCGCTGCCGCCCACCGGGACTTCGCTTCGTTGCCGGCTCCGAAGAGCACGCCGTCCTTGTCGTGAACGACGAGATTGTCATTCGTCCAGTTCACGTCGAAGGGGTTGATCATCGCCGTATCGGCATCGGACTTGCTCGTCCACGCTGCACTCGACCAGCGGTTTTCCTGCTGGTAGTCGGTTCCGTACAGATTGGTCGTTTGGCCGGTCGTTTGCGTTCCGGTACGGAGGCTGAGGCCGGTTCCGGTAACGCCGTTATAGGTAACTTCGACAATGTCAGCCCGGACCACACTCAGCGGCACAAGGATCAGCAGGGCGACACACAGGGGGGCAATCGTTTTCATCTTCAACTCACTCTCTCACACAAAATAGGGTTTGAAATAGGGGATTCGTTTTCTTTCACTTTATGTTAGATACCCGCAAATCCCATACCGATTTTTCCGGAAAAATCGAAATAATCACAAGAATAGTGATATTCATTGTTTAGTATTCCACTACAGTTTAAGCGTCGTCTGCTCAATTGTTCCAGCCGTGCAAAGTGAAACACACGACTGCAAAACAATGCGTTTGGTTCTTTTTCCTGAGCCGCGTCGTTTACCTTTCTTTCCTTTCGGCGATCATGACAAAATATCAACTCGGTCTGATCGGGATCATTCGCGACCGTTCGCACTACGTCAAGGAATGGCTCGCGTTCCATCGTTGCGCCGGCGTCGAGGCGTTTTACATCATCCTCGACGGCTGCCGTGAGCCGACGAAGGATCGCATTCTCGAACTGCCGTTTCAGGAACGCATTCACCTCCACGAGACGATCCGACAGGGCGGGGACAATCGCCAGATCGCCGCCTATGACTTTCTGTTTCAGCAATACAAGGACGATTGCCGCTGGATGATCGTCGTGGACAGCGACGAGTTCCTGTTCAACCCGCAGGGAATCGACCTGAAGGAAGTCCTGGCCGAATACGACGACGTGGACTGCGGCGGGATCGCCGTGCCCTGGACGGTGTTCGGCCCTTCCGATCACGTCCTGCAGCCGCCCGGTCTTTTCATCGATAATTTCGTCACCTCGCACGGCGTACGGCATCGTTCGTGGGGCACGATCAAATCGATTACGAAAACGTCCGATTTCCTTTCCTGCGGCCACGTCCACTACATGAACGTGAAGCGGCCTTATGTGCTGGAGAACGGGACGCCGCTGAAACTGACGGGACGCTGTGAGATCGGCGAGTTCCACTCCGACAAATTACGGCTCAATCATTATCATGCCGGTTCGATGGAGGATTGGGTGAACCGGAGCGTGAATACCGGATGGGGCGTGTCGCGTTGTATGCAGAGTTTCCGGGGATCGCTCGGCAAATACACAAACCGGGACGCCTGCCGTTATTCGAAACCGATCCGTACCATGCTGAAACAGCCGGCCGGCGATGCCGTGCCGGAAAACACGGTGTTCCTGTCGACCTGCGATTATGAAAAGGCCGACGAGATTTCGTACAATTTACGCCGGACAGCCGGGCATTTCGGCGTCCCGCTGACCTGGGCGAGTTACGGCGAGCCGTTCGGCAGCCTGATCGATACGAAGGTCGTCAAACTGATCGATGCGCTCGTGTGGGCCAAAGCGAGCGGAAAAAAACACGCCTTCGTCGTGGATTGCCGCGACGTCGTTTTCACCGATACCGTACAAAATATCCTGGACGAATACAACCTGATTTACCGGGACGGCGTCCTGTTCAACGCCGACCTGCTCGACAAGCTATGGCCGTTTGAATCGAACGAACTGCTCTGGCGCATCCGTACCGTGCACGGGAGTCACGGCATCGTCAACAGCGGCGTCTATTGCGGGACCATCGATGCGATTCTCGCTCTCTGGGACCGGCTGCTGAACCTGCGCCGGCAGATCACGGAAGGCCGGGCGGAGGAATTCTGCACACAGGTTTTGTTCGACGATCCCGCGTTCCGGCAGGATCCGCTCTATCGCCATTATTTGAAGCCCGATTTCAGCCGGCGCCCGGACGATCGATACGACGGAAGCGAATATACCGACCCGGCCAGTTCGGTTCGGGGCGGCTTGTTGGACGACGACCAGTTTTTCGTCCAGGTCGCCCAGGTCGATCATCGCTACCCGATCCGCGTCGACCGGTACAAGCAGCTTCTGGCCGCGTTCGACCGGCAGTTGCCGTCGCTCCGGCAACGTGAGGAATACGAGTACGACGACGCCCGGAGTATCGGTACGGCGAAAATCCTGCATTCGCCCTGGCTGTCCCGATACGAAACCGAATGGAACCGTTGGATCGAAACGGAGGTGTTGCGATGAAACAGGTGTATTTGACGCTCGGCGCCCTCCTTCGGGACCAGGAACATTATATCCGGGAATGGCTCCTGTTCCATCATGCGGTCGGCGTGGAACGGTTCGTGCTCGTGCTGCATCGCTGCACGGACCGCACGGAAGAAAAAATCCTTCAGGTCCGGGACCGGTTCGGGCTGGACATTGTCGTGCATGATCTGACGGACGAGGGGAAAGTGCAGATGGGCGCCTATCGCCGGATCGTCCAGCGGTACGGCGGGTCGACCCGGTGGACGATCCTGCTCGATTCGGACGAATTTCTGTACAGCGATGCCGTCTACGACCTCAAGGAACACCTGGTCGGTTTCGAACGGTTCGGCGGTCTTTCCGTCCATCAGAAAGTGTTCGGCAGCGACGATCATATCGTCCGCCCCTGGGGGTCGCAGCTGGACGCCTATAAAAAGCGGTTGCCGCGCGATCATTTTCTGTGCAAGGGTGTCAAATCGTTTTTTCAGCCGGCGAAATTGATCGATCTGTTGTCGCCCCACGTCCAGCTCGTGCGCGATGAAAACGTACGGGCGGACGGATTTCCTTATACGCTGGTCGATTTCTGGCGTTCGGAAGAGGAGCCGATTCATTCCCCGCTCTGCGTGAATCATTACTATACCCGGTCGATGCAGGATTGGGGCGAGCGCTGCCGGCGAGGTTCGTGCAACGATGCCAAGACAGGCAGCGCCTACAGCGTCGAGGAGTTTCTGTCGCTCAACGACGCGGCGACGGACTTCGATTATGACATCCTGCGCATCACCGGCCTGTACGAGCCGATGATGGCGGCGCTCGGCAATCCGGAGCCGTCCCTCTTCAGCGAACGGATCGCCGGCGCGTGACGGTCGATGATTCCGGCGTTTTTTTCGCCGGCGCCGAACTTCTTTGCGAATGTTCGAAAAACAACGAAATTCTTTTCCGATTGCGCTTGATGTTCTTTTTTGTGATGGTAATGTGTCACACACGCAACGGGTAACGGCCCCGGCGCATCACGAAAAAGGCTGAAAAACAAGGAGCCAAACGATGACACGAATCCACCTGAGAGCCGAGCTGTACTGGAGCGGCCGGACCCTGTATTGCGGCTCGCACCGCCTGGCCACGGTCAAGACGGACGAGCGACAACCCCTCTTTCTGGACGATCCGGCTTTTTACCCTTTCCTGCACAAGACGCAGCCCGCGCGACTGAAGCGGGGCCGGATCGTCATCCTGCCCGGCGAGGACTGGAAGGAAGTCACCGAACACATCTATACGCTCGCCCTCTCGACGCTCAAGGCGAAACGTACGATAAACGGCGATCTGGAGTACGAATTCTACTGGCGGGGCGAAACCGATCTTTACTGCGGCGTCCTGCCGATGGCACGCATGCTGCTCGCGCGCGATAACAGCGCCGAGACCCTTTGGCCCGCGTTCGGCGAAACGCTCCGGGAAAAAGCCGGAAAACGGTGGGTCGACAACGTGCAGGGATTTCGCTTCGGCCAAGCGGAAATGCCGAAACTGTTTCTGGAAGACCTGTACGGCATCGTCCTCCGGGAACTCCGGATGAAGGAAGCGGCCTGCACGTTGCTGTAATCGAACGCATTCCGGGTCTCCGCGTCGGGCACCCGGGCGACTTCAACCACTCCAAAACAAGGAACCGTCCCATGCAAAAAAAACAACGTTCCGTCGACCACGCCCTGTTCAATGAAACCATGCAAAATCACCTGTGCTTCGAGTGGCCGCTGCCCGTCCCGGTCCCCGAGAACATCTGCGGCCAGGTTCGATGGAGGGCGTCGGTCCGCATCGACCGGACGGTCCTGCTCCGTCACGTCCTCCGGCCCCAGGACCATCGCTGTTGGACGGGCGTACCCGAGCAGATGGACCGGCTCCTGGCCGTCCTCCGGGCCCTGAAGAACGCGGCGAAAAAAACGAAGCGGGACACATTCACGTTCTCCTGTACGGAGCCGGACACCGGCAAGCCTGTCCGGCTGACAGGCGTACTACACGAAGACAAAGACCTGGAAAACGTGTTCGATATTTACTGTGCGAAATAGTCCGCACCAGTCCGGACGGCCCCGGGCGACCGTCGCCGGCGCCGCCCTTTTTCCCGCGACCTTTCACCCTAGGAACCCGACCATGACAACGAACAAAAAATATTATTCGATTTACTCCAACAAAAAACCTGAAGACGTCTGCAGCCTGATCCGCGAACACGGCGGCGGCGCCTGGGTCGAACGCGACTCGTGCGGCATCGACTTCGTCGTGTCCGATCATCCGTTCGATCAGGTCGCCCGGTGGGCGCGCGGCCAATTCTGGCTCGGCCCCGCGCCCCAAGGAACCGAGTACGGGATCAACATGGCCGGACGCAGCGCCGCCTATTACCTGAAACGGCATGTGCGCCGCGTCAGTGCCGCCGCCTCGAAATGCATGCTGGCCATCGTCGAACTGAACGACCATGCCGGAGCGGTGTACGGACTGAAAGCGAAGGACCGAGCCGCCTGGCTGCGCAAATCGAAAAAACTCTGCGGCAAGGCGGGGACGTTGCTGCACGAGTCCGATCCGCTCGTGACTCGATTCTGGTGCGACCTCGAAACGATCGACGCCGCCGGCGTCTCGCACAAGTACACGTCTTTTCTCCATGAATATCTCGTGGGAACCGTTGCCGGTCTGCGGGAATTGGATGCCACGCTCCGCGAAACGGTCGAACGGATGGAATTGCCGGACGAATGAAACCGACGCCGGCGTGACGGCCAAAGGGGGGGACGGTTGCCGTTCACCCGAGGGCCGTACGGAAATAGTTTTCTTCTTTTTCGGAATTCTTCCGGGATGGCGATTGATGTTATTGTACGTCATGGTAATGTGTGACACACGCGAAGGGGAAAGACCCCGGACGCCTTAAAAAACAGCCTCGAACAAGGAGCCACACGATGCAGGAATTACGACACCGGTGCAAGCCCGAAGAATACGACCGGGCGATGATCGAACTCGGCGAAGCAGGCGAACGCAAATCGGTCGAACTGTCCGCCCGGTACGGGCAATACGAAAAGAAGAAGATCACGGCGGACCAGGTCCGGCAGGCGATCGAGGAGATGACGACTTTCATCCAAGCGATGGGCGATCACTGGACGCAGTATGTCGACCGCTCGGATGAACGGCGAAAGCACTACAGTGCCCGGTTCGTTCTGGCGACCCGGCACCGCCTGCAGAACTTCGTGATCTACCTCCAGCGCGACCTACGGATACGGGAAAACGGCAAGTAAAACAGACGGCGCGGGGGTTGACCCGCGCCGTCTTCTCACCCTGACAGGAGCCTGCGATGAACGGCAATGCATTTTACTCGAACAAAGGTTGGGCGAAAAAAGCGATGACGATTCTGGTCCATAAAATGGCCATGTTTGAAACACAGGATCGCTCGGTCAATGACGGCATGTTCGGCGAATACGAACTCGGTCTGAAGTTTTACGTTTCGGGCGAGGGGTATCGGACGGTTTTTCCGACCGGGCAGTCCGATCTCGATGACATCGACGCGATCGTGCGCTAGGACGCCTGCCGGCGCGGATTCAAGGAACCATAGCGTATCGACGAAACGCCGCACCTGTTCCGACGTGCGGCCTTCTTTCCCTCAATGCGGGTCATTTTCGCCGCATCTTCTTTTTGCGCCACACGCCGGCTGTATGGGCCTCGAAAATCTTTTTTCAGTATTCTCGAAATAATGTCCGCAAGTGCGCTTGATGTTCTTTTTTGTGATGGTAATGTGTCACACACGCAAAGGGGAACGGCCCCGGAGCAATACGAACAAGGCTGAAAAACAAGGAGCCGACGATGAACAGTCGGAGTCAAACGATGGCAACGAACAAAACCCAATCTCACGAAATGTTCTGTCACCTGTCCCTCGAACGCTATCTGAATGGGGGCCGACTCCCGAAAACGGCCTATGGTGACGACGGACCCGACGCCCCGGATATCGCTTTTCGGAACCTGACCCGGTTCGCACACGGGGACATCAAGGGCACCGTCTGCATCGCCTACATCGGCAAAATCGAATTGATTGCATTCCGCGAGAAACAGACGAACGGCTTGTTCATCATTCTCGACGGCTATTCCAAATCGGGCAAATTGGCAACGACTTACATCCCGGCAGCCACGGAGGGTTGGACGGCTGAGTTCCATACCAAACTGAACTCGCTGCTTGCCTACTGCAATCTCTCCGTTTCCGGGAACGCCGTCGCGGGATTCCACCCGAAGGAGGCCGGACGTTACCGCTGAATGATTTGCCTCAACGTCGGCACCGTGGAAAAGTGTCAACCCGACCCCTTATGATCAGGAGCCATGCCATGAACAAAAAACAACGACGACAACGGGTACAACTGAACGACCTTTACGACCGCAGGCGTTATCTGCACGAGACGCTGATGGTGAAGGTGCAAGAGGCGGGCGTTTATTTTCTTCAGATTCCCGAAGAAAAACTCGATCCGCAAAGCGAAGCTTTTCTTCTCCGAGCAAGGGCGATGGTTTCGGCTTGCCGGACATGTACTGAAATCCGGGAAGCACGAAGCCAGGTGGAAGACGAGATCGAGATTCTCGAACGGGAACTTCGGAAACAAAACGTCGAACTACCGCAGCGGGTTCGGGCAACCGATCTGGTGAACAGGATACGGTCGATTGCGGGAGAAGCGGTCGATTCGCCGCTTCACGACCGCCTTTTGGAACTGGCCGACCAGGCATCGCTACTTTACTAGACGAGGTCGATTGGCCGCACACGGCGACACGCTTCGCCGTGTGGCCTTCTTACTCCGGATGCGGGTCATTCGCCGCACCGTCCATTTGCGCAACACGCCGGCCGTGTGCGGGCGCGGAAATCTTTTTGCAGTATTTTTGAAATAATGTCCGGAATGCGCTTGATGTCTTTCGTAACGATGGTAATGTGTCACACGAGCGACGGGAAAGGCCCGACGCACAACGGAAACGGCTAAAAACAAGGAGCCAAACCATGACAACGACCATCGAAACCCGCAGCGAAACCATCCGCGAATTCCTCGACGAAGCCGCCAAGATCATTGGCTGGACGACCACCGAAACCGAACCGAACTGGGAGCTGGGCACGACGCTGCTCGGTCGGGTGCTTTCCCAAGACTACGACCATGTGGCCGCCCTGCTCCACGAATACCGGGACGAACGCACCGATCCCGCCGCCTTCATCAAGGCGATCGAAACCGAAGCGCCGGCCTGGATCGCTTGGGAACTTTTGTTCAGCGTCCACGATACGCTCTTTACCGCCGAGATGCTCGACCTCGGAGTCGCCTACTCCGACCACCGGATGAAACGGTACATCGAAGCGGGCATCAACATCCAAGCGCTGGACGCGGTGTTGGCCGAATAGAAGTCGCGCGGCACGGC
>JBEBTM010000089.1:0-11401 GCA_040393745.1 Thermogutta terrifontis
ACAACTGGATGCCGCGTTGGAGCAGTTGTACCATCGGGTTCCCCTGGGGGCAACAGACCTCGGACTGGGTCTCCAAACCGCGATCGACGCTTTTGTCGGAAGGGACGACGACACCAAGCGTTGCGTAGTTTATATGGGCGATGGCCGAAGCAAGGCTATGCCGATGAAAATCGACGAACTGCGAGCTGCCGTCGACGCTTATGTTGACGGCCATATTCCGGTGAATGCTTGTGCGACGGGAAGAACGGCCAGCATGGGACTCATCGGCGCGATTGTCAATCATACGGGTGGCGCGCTTGTCGACCTTACGGCAACCGTGGAGCAGGGGATCGACGATGCCGTGATCTACGGTGATGAGATTGCGATTCCCAAGGCTCGGCAGAACGGGCCGAACATGGATGAAGAAGCTTTCATGCCGGTGCTTGACACCGCTCGCAGAAATGTCGAAGTGGATTTGCCCGATTTCGGTGTCGTGGCCGGCCGCGAGATCGCCGATGCCGTGCGTGCCACGGTCGTTTGGCCGAATCAGGATACCCTCTCTTTCCCGGAAGGCTGGGAAATTTATCCGAGTCGCCTCCAGCCGCTTCGCAGTGACCGCGATACGGTCATCGTGGCCCGCGCCGATATGGAAGACGTTGTGCCGTTCACCTTGGCCGGAAGCGCGGTAGCGCCGGGAGCGAAGAACGAAAACATCTCATGGAATTTTGTTCCTTCCAAGACCCAAGGACACGATTACCTGTCCAGCGTCGTCGATATTGCCTCCAGAGATGACGCCTTGACCATGCCGATTCGTGGTAAGCAGATGCTTGACGAAATGCGGGATAATTTTCTGGCCAATCTCGACGATCAGCTTGTTAAGGCGGAAGTCGCGATTAAAACCGGCAACGTCTCCCAAGCGGGCGTCCTGGTGGATAACGTCCTGAAACTCGATCCGAAGAACGCCAAAGCGAAAGCACTTAAAAAATTGGTGGAAGACATCGACCAGGGTGCCCGACCTTCCACGGCGTTCGCCGTTGACGACAGTGAAGGCGGGGTTGGCGTGGTTGACATGCCACTTCCGGCGATGGTCGATACCGTCATGCTCGAACGTTCCGTGGCAACACAGAAGGTCGACGTCGAAGTCAATCGGACGATCAACGAGGCGGGAAAAATGATTAACGTCAATCCGGACGGCGCGATCCAGAATCTCCGGCTCGACATGATCAAAGTGCGCGACGACACGATGCTCGAACCCGGCGACCGGAACCGGTTGCTCGACGCGCTGGGCACAATGCTCAAACAGGCGCAGCATGCCAAGTATGTCGATGACTTCCGGCGGCAGCAGTTCGAAGCCCAGGAAGCCGTCCGGGACGAACGCATTTCGGTTAATGCCGAAACGGCAAACCGCGAAAGCAAAGCTGCGCAGATTTTCAAGCGGTATAAGGCCCTCATGTCGGCCGACGAATACAAGACCGCCACGCGGACCACGGAGGAGCTTGAAAATATACTGCCGGAACATACGGCACCATTTGCCGCCCAACGTATGGCCGAAATGACGACCTACGTCGTCGAATACAGCCGGCTCCGTCATGCCAGGCACATCGGTTTCGTCGAATCGCTCATGGAAGCGGAACAGTCCTTTATCCCGATTCCGAGCGAACCGCCGATCACGTACATCGACCCGCAATCCTGGCGGCTCCTGTCCGATCGCCGGAAAGAACGGTACGCCGTTTCCGACCTTTCGCAATCCGGACCGGCGGAAAAGAAAATTTCCAAGGCGTTGGACAGCCCGTTCAGCGTGACATTGGATGAAAACACGACATATGAAGAATTCTTCCAGATGATCACGGACCAGCATCCGGGCATCAATGTCAGGCTGGACCCCAAGGGAACGCAGCCGCTCGGTATTTCCAGCATTTCAACGGTTGTCGCGGAACCTGTCACCTTTCAGGGAATCCGTCTCCGCAGTGCGCTGCGTTTGATCCTGAGCGAAAACGATCTGACGTATTGCATTCGGAACGAAGTGCTTTTGGTCACGTCGACGGAAGAAGCGCAGAACATCATGTCGATCAAGGTTTACCCGATGGCCGACTTGGTCGTCGATCCCTCGCCGATCGGTGGCACCAGCGGTACGAGCGGTATGAACTCCAACGGCGGTCTGGGTAGTTCCATGAACGGTAGCAGCAATTGGGGTGGTAACAGTGGCGGCAGTAATTTTGGCGGCAACAGCGGCGGTAACAACCAGTGGAGCATCCCGGAATCGATGCGTCGCGCCTATGGTGCCAATATGCTGAACGGAACTCCGGCCAGCGGTTTCAGCGGCGGTTTCTTCTCCGTGCCGGATGAAGTCCGTCGTCCGGAAGCGACCCCCAAGCAGCTTGTTCAGGCCGCTTTGGTCGTGAAAGATCCTGCCGCGTTCTGGAATGCCTATTTCACCAAAACGCAGGTCGATCCGAAGACCGTGAAAGCCATTGTCGATCGTTTTCTGGAGCATATCGCCGCCCATGTGGATGATACGGAGAAAAACGCTCCGATTTACGAAAACATCATCGCCCTGGTGGAAGCGGCCATCCTGAACGACGCCGCCCAACCGTGGATGTACGAAGCCTTGACGCTGGCCCTGTATTCGACCGGCGCCCCGAAAGACAAAATCGAACGTGCCGCGCTATCCGCCGCGGATTTTAGCGACAGCCCGATCGATATGATGAATCTCGGTCTGCTCATGCGCAGTCTCGGCCTGAAAGATCGTGCCTTTGTCATGTATCGGCAGGCTTTGGAAAGAATGGCCCCGAAACGGGAATTCTACAACGCCGCCTTGAATCTGGCGGAGGAAATCTACCAGGACGATGCGAACAAAGACGCCCCGTTGCGTTGGGTTTGCGGACAGATTCTGTCTCGGGAGTGGGAAGGTCAACTCGGGCAGGCTTTGGCCCAAAAGGTCTTGGACCGGATGCAAGTCTTGGAAATGCGTTTGACCCGGGAAGGAAAACATGAAGCCGCCGCCGCGCTGGCCGATGAAATACGTGAAGCCCGGCTGCGCGACTGCGTCGTGACCGTGGAATGGACGGGTCCGGCGGGTTTGGATATTTCCGTGCGGGAACCCACGGACAGCGTCTGCTGGTTCGCTCAAACGCGGACCACATCCGACGGGATATTGCACCTGAAGCCGCAGACGGACCGGGGCGAGGTTCGCGGAACCCTGGCCGCCCAGGACCAAGCCGGCGTCAAGCGGATCAGCTACGTTTGCCCGCGAGGATTCAACGGCCAGTACGCCGTGATTCTCCGCAAGGAATGGGGCGAACTGACGAACAATGTGGTAAAGGTGGCCGTCCAAACGAACGTGGTTCCCGGTGAAGAAAAGCGGGAAGGCGCGGTTGTCGAAATGCAGTCGGAAGGAACGATCGTTTGCTTCGATTTGGAAAACGGACGCCGGACGGAATCCTTGAGCGAAGGTGAATTGAATGTCGCCTCGATCCAGGCGACCATGGCGAAGCAGCAGATCAACCGAAATCTGGCCATGAAACGACTCAATGACGTCGGTGTGTTGGCTCAAATCGTCGGTGGAACCGGCGAAGTGATTACGGAGCCCGTCACCGGTGGCAGTGGAGGTGTGGCGGCTTATCTGCCGTATTATGCCCGCTCGGCCGTGGGGTATCGGCCGGTAATCACCTCTCTCGATCAGGGCTGCCAGTTGTACTCAAACGCCGTGGTCAATGCGGATCGGCGTTATGTTCGAATTTCGCCTTACCCGTACTTCAGTGACATTCGAAAGGTCTACAAGTACAATATGGGTTCGGGAAGTACCGAGGACATGGATATCGACCTCGGCGGTTCCGGGAGCAGTGGAGGTTACAGCGGTAACAGCAATAACAGCTGGTAGCCACCCTTTCGGATCGGTGTGAATCGAAGACCGTCATTGTCCGGTAAGGTGGTCCAGGAAAAAGCAGAACGCCCGAAGAATAACCTTCTTCGGGCGTTCTGCCATTCCGGCTCCCGATGCGACAATCGTCGAAAACGAGAGAGCTACATACGAAAAAGGATGGAAATGGAGAGCCCCGCCATACAACTACAGGAGGGGTCCGGAGAGTTTGCATGAGCGAGGGCGCTCCATTTCCATCCTTTCCATTCGTTATGCTCGACAACGTGTTGCTGATAAATATAAACATCGGGCGCGAAAAAAAGTTTTGGGGAAAAAGATTATTTCCGAAGATTGCTTTCCGTTTTCGCGAAAATCAACGCTGAAACACGCCGTAACCATATGCCTTAAATCGAGTTACGTCGTTTACGGAAAAGTATGATAACTCGCCGTCTATGGAGTTCGCAGTCAATCCCGACGAAATACACCATGGGATGGCGGGTAGATCATGGTCGTGGCACCACCGACCTCGCCCCGCTGCACGCCGCTCCATTCCGTGGAACGGGGGTCCGTCTCGGAATGAATATCGAAAAATTTGCCCAAGAGATATTTGATCGCTTTGCGCGATTCGGCAAATCTCGGCTCTTCCAAAGCGCTAAAGAAAAATTTCGGGTCGATGAACAACGGCAGCGCGTCTTCCAGGTCCAGTTCCTGGGCGATATCCTTGAGCAATCCGCGTTCCAGTTTAGTCAGTTGATGGGCGGCGCAGAGTTCCCGGAATAACATTGCGGGGTTTTCGTAGCCGTCTTTTTGGAACTGGCGATATTTCCTGTCGCCGTATACGAGTCCGGCGACGAGGAGCCCCAAGATGACAAAAGCGGTGAGATAATAGGGCAGACCCGTACTTTTTTCGGAGGGGTCAAATTCCCGGCTGAAACGCTCCTTCAGCGTTTGAGCGGTTTCCGGATCGGCTTTCGGACCCTTCCCCCGGTACTCCTGGGACTGTCCTTGGACGCAAGCAATCCGCAGCACCGGCCCGCCCGGTGGTAGCAGGAGTAGCAAAAGCAGTCCGATTATCAGGAGATTACGCCGATTCATGTTCGTCGCTACGTGGTCAAAGTCCAATCAATGGGCCCTGCCGGAGTTTCTATTTGTTCACGTGGAGACTTTATTTTTGCACACACATCTCACGATTGTGTTTCCCCGCTCGTAGGCGGGGCGGTCGCCCAAGCGGCCGGGCGACGGGTCAAGCTGTCCTTGGCCGCAGCCCGGACTTCCGGGTCCGTGTCTCGGTGCATCGCCTGGACCAGCGTACTTCGGCTCACATCACGCCGCCCTTCGGCCAGCATCACCGCGGCCCGAACCCGCAATTTCACGTTCGTTTCGTGTAATAAAACACGACAAATTGCTTCTTCCATCGCCGGAATGATGTTTCCGTACTCAATGCAAAGCAATGCCCTCGCTTTCGTTAGCGGATCCACTCCGTCCAGCATATCGGCCAGTTGCCGGTCAACCCCGACGTCCAGATCCCGAACGATCCGGAACATGATGCGACGCTGGTCTTCAGTCATTTGATCGAAAGCTTCAAGAAACCGGACAAAGCGGAATTCGGGCAACAGCATCTTGATCTTTTCCCGCACGACCGGATGCGGACTGCCCGCAAACTGGAGCATTCGACTTGCCGCCTTATCGGGCGCAACCTTTTGAAGCAGTTCGAAAGCCTGAATTTGCACGCCCGGATCGGCATCGCCGCTGGCATCCCAAACAAGCTTGTCCGTGCGGGTTCCGGGCGTATCAACCAAAACCCGAAGCGCTTCGCAACGCGTCTCGGTCTTTCCGTTTAGGAAAACGCTCATCAGCCTGGCCTGCAATTCCCCCGGGGACAGATCCAACGTTCGGAGCAGTGAAATCAGGCCGATTTGCGCATCGCCGGAAAGCCGCTCAAGTAATGCCGGCAGATTCTCCAGCCATTCGATATTTCGAATTTTCCGCAAATTGACTCGCATCTCGGCCGTCACACGCGTGCCGATTTCCTTGAGAACGGCGTTCAAAAAAGGCGTGTCGGACCGCTTGGCAAATACCGTCGAGGCAATCGACATCGGGTAAGGATTGTCCAGCGAATAAAACACGAAATGGTAGAAACGCTTGTCCTTTTCCGAAAGCAGCAGGCGAAACAGGGCCAAATACGCTGTGGACGATGGATTTTCGAAAGGTCGCATGACTTCCGGCTTAACATCGCTCCAATAAACGTAGAAGTATACGAACAGCTTCAGAAACAACGGGGGATCGTTTCGGTGATAATCGTTCAGGCCTTTGGCGAGCACCTCGACGATCTCCGGCATAATTTTTCCGTACAAGAAATTCCTGTTCCGGCGTTCTTCCAGGGCCTGGATATATTTTTCCGCCAAGCGCAGGATTGAATTCTCCAAAGTCGAATCTTCCGTCGTAAGAGCCCCCTGGTCCATGAAAACGGCCAGGAGGAGTGGAATCACCTCGAAAAAACGGAGTGAATTGGCCACACGCAGCGCGTTCCGGGCCAGCATCGTATCTTTCCCCGATATGGCGATGCGCAGCGCGGAAATGACCCGATCCCGATTTTCCTGGAAAAGATCGATCATGTTCCTGTCGGTAGGATCGAATAGGCGGATCATTTCCATGATCCCCTTGGAGCCGCGAATTTGAATCAAGTGCGTGCCGGCCTGTTTGCGCACCGATTCATCCGTGGAATGAAAGGCCGCATCCAGGAGTTTGACTGCCGTACGGTTTTTCGATTTCGCAAGCAGATCGAGTGTAATATCGATGCCTTTTGTCATACTTCCCTTTTCGGCATAATCGCTATTCCAGCTTCAGGAAAAGCGGCTCCCGGAGAGCCGGAGACATCCTTTATTCACATCGCCGCAAAATTGATTCGCAAAGCGGGGCGTCGTACTCGGCGAGGCCCCAAAGAGCCGCGTTTTCACCGATGTTTTGGGCCGTCCGCCTCAGCCCTTGCGCGTCGACGCCAATGTCGGCTAAAGTGGTCGGACTCTTGATCGACCGAAACCAGTTCCGGAACCGTTCAATCGTCGTTTCGGCACCATCGACATCGAAAACCGCCTTGCCAAGCTGAACAAGCCGCTGCCGATTCGCGGTGTTTTGTTCCATGTACCAAGGCATCCAGCCTGATAGGGCAATCGACAACGAGGCTCCATGCGGCGTGTCGAACAAGGCGCTCATGCTGTGTCCGATGAGATGGTTCGGTGTGTTCCAGTCGCCCACGCCCGCCGGTGCCATGCCGTTCCAAGCGAGTGTAGCGGCCCACATGAACGTGGCTCGGGCATTCAAATCGCTTGGGTTATCTTGCATGGTTTTCGCGATTTCCGTGATGGTTCGGACGATGCCTTCAACGTAGCGGTCTTGGATAGGCGTGTACGGATCGTTCCGGGTGAAATAGCTTTCGAGCAAATGGGTCACCGCGTCCACGGCTCCGTAGGCCGATTGATCGGCAGGTACGCTGACAAGTGTGGTTGGGTCGAGTATGGAAACCTTCGGATACAGCAAGTCGTTGCCCATTCCGAGTTTCTGATTCGTTTCCTCGTTCGTGATAACGGTGCCGCCGTTCATTTCCGTACCCGTGGCCGACATAGTCAGCACGGTAAAGAGTGGCAAAGCGACCAGGATCGGGGTGCCGCTACGGTTATAAAAGTCCCAGACATCAATATCCGTCATCGCTCCGGCAGCGATGGCCTTGGCTTCGTCGATCACGCTGCCGCCGCCGACGGCGACCACGGCGTCGACCCGTTCACGCTTGGCCACGGAAATCGCTTCCCGGGTGTGCGACAGTACAGGATTCGCCTTCACACCGTCGACTTCAACGATTTTCACGCCGGCTTTTCGAAGAGATGCCGTGGTTGTTTCATACACCCCGTTTCTTTTGATCGAGCCTTTTCCGTACAGGTAGAGGACTTTCTTCGCGAACGGGGCCACTTCAGAGCCGATTTTGCTGAGCGAACCTTCGCCAAAAACGATTTTGGTCGGGTTATGATAGGTAAAATTTCGCATGACGACCCTTATTTTGGGAAAAAACGAAAAAATGTGTATTCATCACGGAAAGAATTGTCTATAAATGGAGAGTATACTTTGTTTGAATGTCCGAAACAAGATGCGTTACGTCCGGATGGTACACCTCGGAAAATTTCGTTGTTGAACTGCGACGGCGCGCAAAAAAGAACAGGAGAATTCTCATGAGTATCGGAGGTTTCAACCCTATCATGCCGAGCCAGAGCCAGGATGCCAAGGTCCATGACCGAAAGCTTGATAGTGCCGAGAAGGCCGCCCAGGCCCAAGGGATCGACGGCGATGACAAAGAAAGCGCCGCCTCGTCCGAAGACCGTGACGCCGATGGCCGACAAGCTTGGCAATGGCAACAACGCCAACGCCGGCAGGAAGAGAAGAATGAGCATCAACCCCCTGATATTTCAGGCCAGTCAGGCAAAACGATCGATCTAAGCGGTTGATTTTTTGCGCGGGATTACTGAACACGAAAGGGTCGCTGTTCTTGGCTTCTCTTCCCCTGTCGTGTAGCTGTCTTGATGTTGTGTTGGCTAAAATAAATAATATAGAGAACGGTAGTTTGCAGAGATTCGGACGGTTGTGACCGTTCTGACAGCCTCGGTTCCGTTTTTTTTGAAAAAAACTCGCCTCCAAATCCAAATTGGAGTATGGAACGAACAGGAAAACTGGGATATAACAATTATGCTCATCGTGATGGGTCGCAGTAGATGCTGCGCTCGTAGGTTTTACCTTCCTATTTGGAGTAATCAAAAGTGCGATTCACATTTCACCGTCTGAATATTTGCCTTGTGGGATTGCTTTTCCTGACCCTTACCGGCCAGACCGTGTTGGCGGAGCCGCTGGCGGGTGACCGGATTTTTCCCGATTCCACCAAAGGGTTCATCTCAATCCGAAACTTGAACGATTTGCAAGCGAAGTGGAAAGAGACCCAGATCGGGCAGCTCATGAACGAGCCGATCATGGACGCGTTCAAGGAGGACATGCGGGAGAAACTGGAAGCCGGCATGGAAAAACGGTTCGGATTCACCTTGGATTCCATTTCGGAACTTCCCTCCGGTGAAGTCGCGGCGGGAATGATCGCCATTCCGGACACAATGCCTGGATACGTGATCACGCTCAATGTCGCCGACCGTCTCAAGGAAACAAAGGAATACTTGAACCGGCTGGAAGAGAAACTGCGAAAGAGCGGAACGACAAAAACCATCGAGAAATACAAAGGGCTCGATTACACCGTCTTTAACTTCCCGGCTCCAAAGCAGGCTGAGTTGGCCGAAGAGAGCAAGGGTCGCGTTTCCAAAACGTCCGCACCCGTTCTGCCGGCCCGTCAGGCGTTTTACCTGCTCAAGGAAAGTACCCTGATCATTACGGATCAGCGGCATCTTCTCACGCTTGCCTCCGACCGCCTGGACGATTCCTCGAAAAACGCCTTGGCCGACGTTGAAGATTACCAACTTGTCATGCAACGTTGCCTGGGGGATATTCCGGAAGGCACGCTACCGGAAATCGCCTGGTATATCGAACCGCTCGACTACGGCGAATCGATCCGCGTCCTCATGCAAGGCCCCATTGTCGAACGCCGTAAGAATAAACCGTCGGTATTTTCCGTGCTGAAATCGCAGGGTTTCGATGCCATTCGTGGCGTCGGCGGTACCGCGAGCCTGAAATCCGAGGGAAAGGAAACCATTTATCGCATCTTCGTTTACGCCAAAAAACCGTACCGACTGGCGATGCGAATGCTCATGTTCCCCGATGCGACGGATTTCGTCCCGCCCACTTGGATGCCACCCGATCTGGCTCGATGCACGATGTTTTATGTCGAACCGCTCGCGATTTTCGATAATTTCGGCACGCTTTTCGACTCCCTGTTCATGCAGGGCGAGGAAGGCGTTTGGGAGGACATCATCGAAGGTCTCAAGGAAGATCCGAACGGACCGCAGATTGATTTGCGCGAAGAACTGGTTTCGCATCTGGGCCACCGTGTACTGGGCCTTTCGAAATACGAAATCCCCATCGACACGCAGAGTGAAAACATCGTCATTGCCGTCGAACTGAAGGACGGTAAAGACGCCGCCGTGAAAAAGGCCTTGGAAAAACTCTTCGGTGACGATACGGAAATGGAGCAGATGGAGTATAATTCCTATATCCTGTGGCATCGGCTCCCTGCTGAAGATGTCATCCAACCCTTTGCGGGACCGGCGGGTGTACCCGGTCTTGTCGCTCCCAACGCGCCGGCTCCGGCCCCGGTGAATCCCAACGAAGCGCCTCCGGCGTTTCCGGCCTGAACCGTCACCGTGGGCAGCGGCTATCTGTTCGTCAGCACGAACATGGAGTACCTCATGACGGTCTTGGACCGTGTCGACTCCAAGGATCTTAAAGTAAAATCAATCCGCGATGAAGCCGAATACGCTGAGATCAACCGCATTTTCGGAAGTATGGGTCTGGACGAGAAGCCGCATTTCATGCAGTTCTTCGCTCGGACTGACGAGACGATCCGTCCGACCTACGAATTGATCCGGCTCGGTAAAATGGCCCAATCGCAAACGGTCCTGGCCAAGGCGGTCAATTCCCTGTTTACGACCGAAAACGACGAAACAGGCCAGTCCCGCGAACAGGCCATCGATGGCAAGAATCTGCCTGAATTTGACAAAGTTCGCAACTATTTCGGTCCCGCCGGTATTTACGGCATCTCGGAGGACAACGGTTACTTCTTCAAAGGATTTTTGCTCGAAAAGCAAATGGAAGGAGTTGAGAAAATAGAGAAAGCGGATGAACCGAAAGACGGGGATGTCGAACCGGCCGCGGAAGAAACCGTGGTCGTTGGAGTCGTCATGCAGGACGGTCAACCCGTTGAGGGGGCCAAGGTCGAATTCAAACCGATTGAGGAAACCGTCGTGATTGAAGTCGAGACCAAAAAGGACGGAACTTACGAATTGAAAAAAGAAGAAGACGAGTAAAGAACCGGTGAGCATCAACCTCCCGGAGTAAGGGCCGACCAACTGCGATGTCCTACTGGAAAGATAAAATCGTTCTCGTCACCGGCGGTTCCAGCGGACTGGGTCGGATCATCGCCGAAGCCTTTTACGCGGCGGGCGCCCGATTGACAATCGTTGCACTGGAGCAATCCGATGTGGAAAAAGCCGCGGCGGAAATGGGCGACCATGTGTTGCCGATCCACGCCGACATCACGAAACAGGAAGACGTCGATCGCATTTTCGAAACGGTAAAAAAGCACTTCGGCGGTCTCGATGTTCTGGTCAACAACGCGGGCCGGTCCATGCGAGGCAAGGTGCTCGATACCACGCCGGGGCAATTTCAAGCCCTGTTCGACTTGAACGTCCTGGGCACGATCCGTTGCACGAGGGCCGCCGCGCCGATGCTCTTGGAAAGACGAGGGCACATTGTCAATATCGGCTCACTGGCCGCGAAGAGTGCGGCTCGTTATGTCGGGGCGTATCCCGTTTCAAAATTTGCCGTGGCCGCGTATTCTCAGCAATTGCGGCTCGTATTGGGCCC
>JBEBTM010000090.1:0-11182 GCA_040393745.1 Thermogutta terrifontis
TCCTCGAGCCGCACGGTCACCTTTACCGTCACGATGCCGAAGGGGAACATGCTGCCCAATTACGAGGGCTATGAGACCAACGACGGGGTCGGGCGCTCGCGCTTCCACCTGTTTCCGCTCAAAAACAAGTCGACCGATCCGGAAGACGTCATTTCCGGCATGATGTTCTGGACGGGTCGGCCGGATGGCACGAATACCAGTCCGACGGGCAGTTACAGCGCCTCCTATACGGCTTCGCAGACGATCGCCCTCGCCAACGCCGGCGACTGGCCCACGCGGGGATTTTGGGTACGGAATCTTTCCGTCAATAACGGGATGGGCGATTTGCGCTACGTCGACTACCGGACCGGCAACTCGCTGTACACGAAACCGATCCTGTGGGGATGGGTCGATTTCGCGACCGGGCTGAAGGAAATCGAGCCCGGCATGACCATCTACAGTTCCTCCAGCACGACCTATACCGCCGTGGTCGACCAGGTCCGGCTTACCGGAGGCAGCTGGGTCAACGGCAACGCCACCGGACGCCTGATCCTGAAAAAATGGCTCACGAACTTTTCCTTTTCCACCGGCTACGGCATCATGGTCGACGGGGAACGATACGCCACGCCCTCGGCGACCTCCGTACGCGGATACCGCGACTGTACCGCCGTGCAGTGGTTGGCGACCCATGTCGTCACGCCGGCGTCGGATATCGATATCGGGCTCGAACTGCCCGATAACGACGGCTATTTTTTCGGCCAGGCCAGTGACATGCACCAGCCGCAAGGCGTCGATTTCGGCTGCTACGACGATGTGGCGCGCAGCACCTTTCACGGCCCGATCATGGCGGGCGCCAGTCTCGGCGTCTGGGTCCGGCAGACGATTCTCGACGGGACGCAGGCCAGGCAGGATATCGACGGGTCGCTCAATATTCAGTGGTACTGATATGCGGAATTCCGCATAATGGGTTATGTTAAATCAACCCCTGGCGGTCGAGTATCAACCAGCATTCGTTCGGAAACATGGCGGTAAACGAATCGGCACCTTTCAAAATCCGTTCAAGCACGTCTTTTGAAAAAGACGGTTTCAGCGTTATCGTCCCTTCCTGCACCAGTTCGTTGATTCGGGACACGGCATAGAGTCCGGCTTCCTGATAAACGACATAAGAAAAGTGCTTGATAAACGGATGGCCGTCAGTCGGCCTGATGATGCAAGCCGCATTCTTGCGATCCTCGTCGTAAGTGGAAATCATCGTCGCCACGACGAGTTGTTCTTCCTTCGTCGGGTGCGACAAAACGACATGAAGATGCAGCCCTTTCCCGAAATCGGCCAGAAACGTGTCACCGGGCTTCATGGAGCGCTCCCGACATGGCGACCTGATGGTCGTGCAGATCGATCGATTGCATCGCCACCGGAATCATCTCCTCCTTGCCCTGCAACCGCAGAATTTCCTTCCACGGAATGTCGGTCGCTGTATTTTCCCGGTAAAACACCTCCCATTCGGGCAGTTCGTGGGTCAACCGTACGATTTCAAACGGTTTGAGGTTGCCATAGCGTTCGAAAACCGAGCGTAATCGTGCTTCAGACGCCCGGCAAAGTTTTCCCGTTCCGGGATCGCGCTCCAACTGAACCGAATGCTTTTTCGGATCGGTCCGGATAAAGATCGACCATTCATCCGATCGGGAATCCCGGCCACGGATCAGGTTGAGAACGCAACTCAGCACCGGTCCGTGCTTCATGGCACAGACACGATCACCGGTAATCATTTCCCCGTATTCCGCCAGGTATTCCCGATCCGCGATATAAAGCATCTTGAGCAGGTGGATGTACGGAAGTTCCCCGTCGGCCAACTTGATCAAATAAGCGGCCGCCTGCAGGGAGCGTTCGAAACGGAACCGAAAGGGCTTGATAGGAACGGACATGACTTCGACGGACAATGGAGTGTGAAACGGGACAATCTTATTATAAGCACTCCCGTCAAGTTTGTGAAGCCGATTTTTTCAGGGCAAAATCAGGAATGCGCGCGACTTGGCGAATTACCTGCCGTGTGAACACATCCACCGGTCACCACGCGACATAGGCATTCTTCGTTATGAACACTCTCTCGATCCCCGGCCGCTTCGAAATCTCCGCGCGGAAAAGCCACCTGTTCCCCTTCCTGCATGACCTGACGATCGCAGGCATCACCCGCCGCCGTTTTCCGGGCATTTATGACATCCCGGCGTGTGAGAGAGACGGCATCCACGGCCTGCGGGATTCGCTTCTGCCGGTCATCGGGGACGTCGTCGGCGGTTTCTTCGACATCCGCCCCTTATGGACGGACCATCTCCACGCTCCCTACGACGCGGAACGGGACGGCTGGTACGACCGGGTTTGGAATCGTTTTTCCTGCCTGACGTACGCATACGATGCTTACGGCTGGCTCGTGGACGACAGTATTGCCGCGCCGATGCCCATCGTCCCGCGCGAGGAATGGGATTACGCCTGGTCGTTTCCTTATCTCCATGACCTGAAAAATACCTATAAATCGGCGGGCTCGAACCGGTTTGAAGTGGAATTTATCGGGCTGCGCAACCTGTTCTGGGCGCAGGTGCGGGCCTCGGTCGGCAATATCAAACGGACACACTCGTTCACCTACAATTCGATTCGTATATGGACCTGGGATGCGTACCCGTTTTTTCGGGATCACAAGGTTCGCGTTGCCATGCGGCCGCCTTGCCGGTTCGACGCGGTTTTCGATCCGGAACAATGGCCCTGCCGGATGCGCGATCTCTATAAGTGCCTCCTCTATAATCTCCAGACCCTTCTCAACTATTTTCCGTACAGCCATGCCTGGGAAGAACCGCTCCCGATGGGCCGATGGGCGTATCTTTACAAGACTTTCGGTCAACAATCCAAATACTACCGCTGGCGCCGGCAATCCCTGGTCCGGCCCGGCTGGCGCATTATGGCCCGGAACCTGTCCACGGAAGAAACGATCGAGTTGGGGTTCATCGATTTCGACGCCCGGGATCGTGCCTTGACCGATATTTGGCTCCCGGACGGCGAATACGAGATTTCCGTGTTGACCTCGTCCCTGTTCTGGCAGGATGCCCACGCCGGCCAGGTGCGGACCATCACCTTGCCGACCGGCGAAAACGGCATGTCTTTTCCGACCATCTATAATCTGCGTTCCGCCGTGGCCGGTGGGGTGACCGGAATTTACTGGTCGGCAAGCCACAGTGAAATCGACGAATGCGTGTTCGGGATCTGGTATTCCTCGGAAACGCCGGTCGATACGAACCGAACGCCGGATGCGACGGTCTGGTACAACTCCTCCATGACGGAGTTTCAAACGGCCTTCGCGCAACAGGAACCGCAATATGTCGCGGTGGCCGCGATGAACGTCGGCGAGAATCGCGAGATCGGGAAGGTTCACGAACTCTTTCTCGATTGGAGCGACCGGCCGCCGCGGGCGCCGGAGGACGTGATGGTCTTGGACGAGCCGCTCCCCGTCTTCGACAAGGAAGTCGAAGCCGCCCACGAAGACGATCCTTTCCTCACGCTGTGGCATTAATGTGACACATTCTTCTATCCAATGACGTTTATTGCCTTTTTCAAACAGTCATGTTGATTTCCTGTTCACGCACGGTAATGTGTGGACGATAGGATTGTTAAATATGCCTTGGTAAAGGAAAGAAACTGATTTTTCAAAATCGGAGTATAGTCATGCACAACGATTCTTTAAACCTGTTGCTCACGCAACCAACACCGGTTGATACCCACACGATCAAGCCGCTTCTCCTGTCGACGAAAAAGACGGCGGAGCTGCTCGGCGTGACGGTACGCACCATTTACAACTGGGACGAACTCGGTCATCTGCCCCAACCGGTCCGAATCGGAGGCAGCTTATGCTGGCGGTCCGAGGAGCTGGTCGCATGGATCGAAGCCGGATGCCCGAAACGGGATGACTGGCGGTTTCAGCCGAAACGAAAATGACGCCGGAACGAATCCGGTGCCCTCAGCCGAAAAGCCGGCGCAAGAGAAGCGTCTGCAAACTACGGCGCGCATCGGCAATCATGTAAATGAAGACTTTTTTGCGATCGATGCGGTAAATGATCCGGTAAGGTTTGAAGTGAATCTCACGATACTCCCGCAACCCGATTTCGAGCAATTCGACCGGACAAGCGCCCCGCTCCGGAAAGGAGGCCAATGTCTCGAACATTTTTTCGATTTCCCGGACGACATAGTCGGCCTTGGACGGCGAGTCATGGTCGAAAATAAAGTCGTAGATATCCTCCAGATCCCGCATGGCGTCCTGAGTAAGCACCACGTCAAAAGTCATGAAGTCTCCTTACGACGGGCGCGGAGCCGTTTGACGGCATCGGACGCCCGAACGGTTCGGCCTTCGGCGATTTGTTTGTTGCCGAGAGCCAGGATTTTCAACAGGGCGAGCGTTTCCTGGGTTTTCTCAAAACTGCCGATATCCTGCAACACGGCTTTGGCCTCCCCGTTTTGCGTGATGATCAGCGGCTCACCCTGCTCGGCCAGCGTCCGGACGATTTCGGCGGCATTGGATTTGAGATAACTGATCGGTTTGATACGTTCCGCCTGGGTCATCATCGGTCTCCTTAAAAGATAAAGCGAACTGACAAGACTGAATATAGTCTTTTTTCAGTCTTCCGTCAAGAGCACGGCAAGTCGACGTTTTTCTGAAAAATCCGGTTTTTCGGTGCCATGCGCTTGATGTTTCCCGTCATGATGGTAATGTATCACACAACAGGCGGGGAACGACCCCGGTGTGCAAAGAAAACTACGAAAAACAAGGAGCCGATCATGCCACGACATCCTGAAAGCGAACGGAAAATGACCGAATCGCAAAAGCGCATGTTGGAAATTCTGGACGAAATCGACAACGACGATTTCGTGCTGGAGGAATACACCGGAATTTTCCAGGAATGCGGCGCCCGGGAAGCCGCCGAACTGGAAGACGCCCTCGTCGGCGAGGCCGAGTGGACGGAGGAAGGCGCGAAAACGATCGTGCGGCTGGCGAAACATTACGGCGTCTTTACCCTCCGCAGCGCCCTGGCCGTCGCCAAGTATCTGGACATTCAGGACGGCGACTGCGGTCTGTGACGGGCCGGCGTCGGGTGGCCGGCTCTTGTTTTACGGCCACCCTTCTTACCGCCGTTCCGGCGCCGATAGGCCGGAAATTCTGAAAAGTCTGCCGGATTCTGCCGAAAACATCGCAAGATGTTATTGATCTTTCCCGGTTTGCATGGCTCATGGTGGACAAAGAATCCGTTGCTTCGACGGTTCGTCCAACATTTTTGACAAGGAGAACGACACATGGGAATCTACCAGCAGCAAAAGAAGGTCGTCGACCCGGTGACCGGGGAAGAACATATCGTGACCGTGCCGACCTGGTACGGACGGTATCGCAACGCCGAGGGCAAGGTCGTCCGGGTAGCGTTGTCGACCAACAAACGCAGCGCGCAAAAGAAACTGGTGGAACTGGAAGAAGAGGTGCAGCGGATCAAGGCCGGTTTCGCCCACTCCGCCGAAAAGGAAATGGTCAAGGATATTAAAATCCACCTGGCCGATTTCGAGAAGAGCCTCAAGTCCCGCACCAATACAGAGCGGCATGTCACGGACACGATGAAAAAAGTCCGCGCCTGCACCAAGGCATGCAAGTGGAGTAAGCCGTTAGATATCCGGGCGACCGATGTCGAACAATTTCTCGTCAAACTGCGTGAGCGGGCTGAGAAACCCGTCAGTATCGAGACGAGCAACCATTATCTCCGGGCGATCAAGGCGTTTTGCCGCTGGATGCACCTGAACAAGCGAGTGATCGAAAATCCGCTTACCGCCTTGCAACTGCTCAACAACCGCACGGACCGGCGGCACGACCGCCGCGCCTTGTCGGGCGAGGAGTTGCTGCGCCTGCTCAAAGCGGCGGCAGGCGGTCCTCCGGTCGAAGGCATCTGGGGCGTGGATCGCGAGATGATGTACATCGTCGCCGCCTGGACGGGTTTCCGCAAAGGCGAAATCGGCAGTCTCACGATCGAGAATTTCCACTTCGGTGATACGGAAGGACCGGCGCAGGAACTGGTGCGGAGCGGCAACGTCGCCACGCTCGACATCGCGCCGCCCACCGTGACCATCGAAGCGGCCTATTCGAAGCATCGCCGGGACGACAGCCAGTTCATGCATCCCGACCTGGTCGCACGGATGGCCGCATGGCTGCGTACGAAAAATCCGAAGCCGGGCGAACTCCTGTTTCCGGTTTCCAAGCGGTCGGGCGGCGCGGAACGCAAAACCGGGAAGATGATGCAGGTCGATCTGGACAACGCTCGCGAAGAATGGATCGCCGAAACGGTGGACGACGACGAGGTGAAGCGCCGACGCGCGTCGGACTTTTTGGCCTATGTCGACAAGAAGGGGCGCTTTGCCGATTTTCACTGCCTCCGGCATACGTTCATTACGAACCTCGGACGGGCGAACGTGCCGATCAAAATGGCGCAGACGCTCGCGCGGCATTCGGACATCAAACTGACGATGAACATTTATACTCACGTCGACGCCGAGGCCAAGGTCGCGGCCATTCAAACCTTGCCGTCCCTGCCCGCTCCGACTTTGCAGGTGATCTCGTTCGACGAGGCAACGCAAGCGGAAACGGTCACGCCGGCACCGAAAACGCCGCCTCACAAACACCGGCCGCGCGACAAAAAAACTTCGTGAAAAACAAGCCGCTGATGCCAATTGGCGCTTGATCTCAGGCGTGTTCATGGTAATGTGTCACACACGTTTCAATGAACACGCATCTTCTTTTTATGAAAGGGTTTAACATGATCGAAAAATTCAAGCCGGAATGCCGGTTGGTGGGACAAGACGGCAATATTTTCGTCCTGTTGGGGATCGCCACGCGAACGCTCAAAGAACACAACATGCGGCAGGAAGCCGACGAACTGTCCCAAAAGGTGCTGACGCAGGCACAAAGCTACGACGAAGCTCTCGCACTCATCATGGAGTACGTCGACGTCTGCTGACGATTCCCCGGCCCCGCTTCGCGCGGGGCTCATTCCATCACACTTCAACCCCGATAGGGAGGTACATCATGAGACGGGAGTCGATCAAAATCGGCCAGTCCTACGAAATTCAAAGCGGTAAAAAGACCTTCGTCGTTCGCGTCCAGGCTATGGACCCGAAAACGGGTTCCTTCCGATGCGTCAAAGAGGACGGCAGCGAAACGTCCGTCAAGGACGCGAACCGTTTCCTTCGTGAAGCGGTGCCAGACAAACCGGACAAAACGCCCGGACAGGCCGCGTCTCGCAAACGGACGGCCACGACCGAACCGAAAGGCGACCCGGGCGACAAGCCGCAGGACGGGGCACGGACGCGGCGTAAAAGCGCCATCGATATGGCCCATGAAATCCTTGCCGAAGCCGGAACGTCCATGACGGTCCCGGAAATCGTCGCCCTCGGAAGCACACGCGAAGGCTGGAACCTCAACGGTGCCACGCCGGTCGCCACGCTCAACGCCTCGATCGTGACCGAAATCGGGAAAAAAGGCGACCAATCGCGGTTCATTCGAACCGAACGGGGCAAGTATGCCGTGAAATAAGAATCTCGAAGCCGACTGAACAAGTCGGCTTTTTTTACGCGCTCCCCTTATCGGACACCCGTAAATCGAAGGACGGCGCGGCTGGTTTCCAAGAGAAATTCGCCTATAATTCAGGGATTCGCTGGAAAAGATCCTTGCTCTGTGCCGTTTCAATGGTAATGTGAAACACACGGTCGCCGGACGGTTCCGCGACCCGTTCTCCACACTGCAAAACAAGGAGCCATACCATGCAACACCAAGCGATGATTTTGTTCGAAAACGGCGAAGCGGGACTTCGGGGCATCGTCTGCCGATCCGGAGGCCGGCTCAACGAAGCGGGCCTCACGCTGTTGTCCTGTTATTTCCAGCACTGGCTGGTCGAAATCCTGGTCGACGATGTCGGTGACGTCAGGGAACTGGCCGAAACGCCGCTCTTTTGCATCCCGACCGGTGAAAAAGCCCGGCATTTTCAGGACATGAACGACCTGTTTGCCTTTATCGAAGAGCACGATGAGATTGATGACTTCTACCTGTACACAAACGATTCGTGGTTTCATGCGACTTCGGAAACGCTGAACTGGGAGCCGCTCATCGATGCCACCGATGGGGCCCATGAGACCCTCTATCACTATGAGATCGAAACGGTCGAACGTAACACTAACGACGTGCCCAAGCTGACATGGGATTTTCTCGGACATCAATACCATCATGCACAGGACGCCTTGCAGAGAGCGGCGACGCTAAGATGTGGAGCGGTTCTCCGATTGGCGGGAGCCTATTATACGATGGAGCAGGACAGTGCGGACGGGATTGCCAAAGCCGGCTTTGAAGGAGAACGCCTCACGTTCGTCTTGGCGAATGACCTTCCCACGATCATACGGGAACCGCTCAACACGCCCGGCCATGAAGTGACGGTCGTCGCCCGTTAAACGGGCTTGTCGTCGGACACCGCGCCTCGCCGAATGACCTCTTCGGTAAGCATGAAGAGGTCTTTCGCCAATTGGTTCGCTTCTTCGGTGGACGGATCGGGCGGGAAGGCCGTGAAGTAATCCGATGGCAAACCGGATTTACTGTACACCTGTTGGCTCTTATCGGGCGGCAGATCCGCGATGCCGTCGAATTCATAATCTTCTTCCGCCAGGAGCAAGCCGGACAAATTGCCGACGACGACGCCCCATTCCTCCATGTCGCCTGTTTGGGGCGTCAGGACCGGGCCGAAACTGTAATACCGTTCCTGATAGGCCGACAGGGTGAGGCTGCGGATCTCGGTAGTCTTATTGTCGACGTCAATTTCCAGCAACAAAAAGAGTGTCCGAAAGACCGCTTCCACCGCCGCTTCCCGATAAGCCGTCAAGGGCGGAGCCGGAATATCCGGGCGGAGAATGGCGTTGCCGATTTCATGGAAAACGTACAACTGCTGTTCGACGGTCAGCGAATCGAACGCCTTCACGCCGAGGGTACCCGGCTGGGTACGGTCTTTGGCGAGGTAGTGGCTGGCGATCAGTTCCGAGAGACAGCGAGCGATCAGGACGCCGAAATGGTCGTTGAAGAATTTGTTGCCTTTGGGAGTTTGCCACATGGCGGACCTCGCTGTACAGGAATAGGAAACCAAAACAGGACGGCCCATTATAACATCCATCGCCACAGACGACAGTCACCCCGGTTTGTTCGTCGGCAAACCGAGATGGTGCTTATCGCTGAAACCAATCGCCCGACTCGATAACCCGTTCCGGCAGGCGGCGGTTGAATTCGTAAATCCAGGCGATTTCGTTTTCGCGGTTGGCAAGCAGGACGGAAACGGCCTTACGGATGTAAAGCGAATGCCGTTTCCGGTCGGCATCGTATCCTTCGATCCGGTCAAGTTGCCGTTTGGCTTCGGCCAGGTTCTCGACTCGAATCCGCTCGCCGATCACCCTTGCTTTTTTGGGAGCGTCCAACGTGATCGCCGGGTACGCCCCGCAGTCGTGGAGCCGTCCCCGGACTTTGCCCCGTTGCTCGGACAGGATGCCGAGATTCTCCATGACCGGATAGCGACATTCGCCCGACCGCAGGGTTCCGTAGCAGAAGAATGCGTCCAAAGCCGGCGCCGGCTTGTTTTCGACCGCCGCGTCCAGGTATCGGGTCGGGAGCCGATGGTTGCGCAGCCCCTTGCGAACCGCTTCGATATAATCGGCATGCGGTTCGGCGAAACTCGCGGCCCGCTTTTCGGCTCCGCCGAACAGGTTGTCCCGCATCTGGAAGGTAAAGGCGTTGACGAGTTCGCCGCTCGCCAGCCGTACCTTGATCCAAACGGGCTTGTAGGCGCCACCTTCCTTACTGGAAAGGGCGCGCCAGCCGGCGTGATTCTTGATCCGGAACACCGCGCCCGGCACGAAACCGCCCCGTTGCCGAACGATGTCCAGAACACCACCTTGACGGACCCAGGAATAGCGGGTGAAGGCGAGGCGGTAACCCGCGAGCCAGGCCACGCCACACTTTTCGAAACACTGATCGAAATCGGGGCGGGGACCGCTGTTCCAGTCTTTTTTGTTCAGGTTCGATCCGAAGGCGAAATAGAAAACTTTGTCGTGAGGCATGATGGTCTCCTTTGATATAATAGGTTATGTGTTCTTCGGTTGTGACACACATTACCATCGTGTCAGGATACATCAAGCGCATTTCGGAAAGATTCACATAATTTCCAAGATCGGTACAAAGTGGGGCGACAAACGTTGATTTTTAACGCAGAAATCGTCGATTTCGACGATATTTTATTCCGCATTTTCTACGGCCAAAAAGGCAATCCGGGGATGCGGGTCAAGAAAGGTTACGGCCCCCGTTTCGATGTCGTAAACAGCCCCGATGACCGTCAGTTCGCCTTTTCGAACAGATTCCCGAACAATGGCACTTTTCTGAAACAGGATTTCCATTTGGAGATGAATATTTTCGAGACAACAGGCTTCGATGATGTCCTCGCCCGTTTTTCCCGTTGCCGCCTCTGCCCTTTCGACGGCGGGCCGGATACCCGCCAGTAGTGTGTGCAGATTGGCCGCTACGTTGTTTCCCGTACAGGCTGCCGTAATCGCCCCGCATTTTGTATGCCCCAGGATAACGCACAGGCTCGTTCCAACATCGGAAATGCCGAATTCAATGGAACCGAGCTGCGATTCCCGGCAGACATTGCCCACGACGCGGATCGAGAACACGTCGCCGATGTTCCGGTCGAAGATAATCTCAATCGGAACCCGGGAATCGCTGCATGAAAGGAAGGTCGCGATCGGACGCTGGCCGTATTCCGCCGTTTCCCGGGCGCGTGTCAGGAATTCACGCGGATGCAACCGTTTTCCTTCGACGAAGCGCGCGTTCCCTGCTTTGAGAATGTCCAGGGCCTGTTCGGCGGGAATTCCTTGCCAGTTCATGGGTTACAACGCCGATCAAGGATCGACTGGATTTCGTTCGGCAGGCGCAGTTTACCCCAGTCGTCGATGATATTGATGGTTTGCATCGGTACGGAAACGGTTGAAATGACAGTTTTTATTGTTATCCCGCAAAATACGGCCCGGCAATTCTAGCCGATTTTTCCGGTTTGGCAAGGAGGAAAAACAGCACCCGAGATTTTCCGAACAAGGGAATATAACGAAC
>JBEBTM010000091.1:0-11109 GCA_040393745.1 Thermogutta terrifontis
GGGGCAACTGGATCTGGCCAGTCGGACCTTTCAGACGGCGGTGCAGCACGGTCGGATTTCCTTGGATGCTACTCACCGACTTCATATCGGCGAAATGGCTATTCTCAGCCTGGCGTTGGCTCACAGGCTCAAAGGCGAGGCGAAGGAGGCGATTCGCGTCTTGGAATTGAACATTGGCCACATTGCCGATCGCTCGAAGTACGACCAGCAATTGCTCGACCTTTACATTTCCGAACAGGAGGAATCGAAGGCGCTGGAACTGGCCGCGATGGTCTGGGGTGACAAAGAATTGGACCGGATGCGGGACGTTCTTTCGGGAGCCTGCCTCGCGGCGGGGGGCCATTGGAAATCCGCCTTGGAACCCTTGGAATCGGCTTACAATGGCGGTTGCCGGCATATGATTTGTCTCCGATGGTTTGCCATGACTCTGCTGGCGCTGCTTCGGTTCGACCAGGCGGTTCCCGTTTTGGAGGAATGGGTTAAGCGTGAACCGGATAATTCAGAGCCCCGGTCGCTTTTGATGGCGACACGAAAGCCGGAACAGTTTCATGAAACGCTGGGACACATTTTAACGGCCCAACGACGGAAACTCGGGCTTCCGACTCCGGTTCATAGGTCCGGTTCGAAAGGCCGAGGAACACCCCAGGGATTGGAGGAGATCATCAGTGAAATGATCGTTTCCTCGGGAACCCTTTCGGACGACCGCATTAATCTCGGCCCAAGCCGCTGTTCCAGTAAAAAAATCGAAACCTTCGGCGGATAACATATGCCTTTCAGGCATATCTCGCGTTCTATCGTGGCAAAGTTAGAAAAACAGTGTCCGTCATCCCCACCTGTGCGGGAATGACGGACACTGTTTTTCTAACTTAACTGTTGTTTCTCGTGAGCAGGACGGGCTATCCATCATCCTCGCTCCATGATACGTTCCCCGCAAACGTGGCGAGATTCTTTCCTGTTGCGGTCAATGACTATCGATATGGAAAAGGCCCGGACAATGATGCCCGCGACTCATGTCGTATATCAATGTAAATCTCCGGTCAAGAAAGAGAATGACCCGGCTGCCAGGAACCGGGTCGAAAAAAATGCCGTCCATTCATCGCTGTCAATATCCGATGCTCGGCGGGTTCGGGGCCAGAAAGTCGCGCGGACCCCGTGTCGTGTACGTCGGAATCGGCTCGGCGGGACGGGTCGTCATGTAGATTTGCGGCCCGTAAATGAGGGTACGGACATTCGGGAACCGTGCCGGCGCCTGTGCGGCGTACGCTTGGCCGTAACCGCCCTGCCCGTAAGGTCCGGGAGCGGCATATTGCCCATGGGGGCCATAACCCGGCCGGGCAAAGAGAGGACGATCCCCGAAATAAGGCCGATCCGACCAAGTCGTGGCGTTACGCATTCCCGGAGCAAGGCCCGCCCCGGGAACGGGACAGGTTCCGTAACCGTGGATCGGGCAAGGACGCTGACCGTTTTTCGGACACGAAGCCGCTTGACCGTAGCCGAAAGAGCTTTTCAGGCAGTTGTGCTTGCAATGCTTGCCGTGCTGCGGGCAGACTTTACTGCAATTCCCGCAGTTTCCGTTCCGGCAATCCTTGCTGTTCGAATTGCATGTGGTGTTGCATGCAACCTTGATTTCTTCCGGCGTGTCCGGTTTCGGTTCCTGTGCGTTGATCGGTGCCATCATCATGAACACCGCAAAGGTCAATGCTAATGTCAACCGAACAACTTTCATGACTATACTCCTCAAGATCGAATTTTTCGCCTGAACGGTGATTCAAACGATGGCAGAAAGAATTTCCATAACAACCACCCCCGAAACGGGGAAGTTCCTTGTCTCACATCGGCACTTTCCTTGAATGCGGTTGATCTTTTTTTACCGGGCCTCCATAAAACACTGAAAGATTTTTCGGTGGTTCACGGCAAAATCGCAGAATGTGATTTATTTATGCCGTCCCGAGAATCGACAAATCTCGCTCAATGGACGTAAATCGCCATAGTGTCGCGTCAGGTGGCTCAAGCATAGGCGGTGGAGAAAATGCGAAAGTCTTCATGCCCCCCTCCCTCTGGAAAAATGTGGCCGGTTCGGTATATAATACCCCGTGTCAATGTTTCGGGTCATCTCGGCGTCCATGCCGCCACCCCCTCTAACTCATCCTCAGAAAGGACTGATTACCATGGCGAAGAAAACCATTGCCGACGTCAATGTTCAAGGTAAAACCGTTTTGATCCGTGTCGATTTCAACGTCCCGCTCGACGATCAGGGCAAAATCACCGACGACCGACGCATCCAGATGGCGCTTCCGACGATCAAATCGGTGCTCCAGCGGGGCGGCAAAGTTGTCCTGATGAGTCATCTGGGCCGGCCGAAAGATGCTCCCGATGCCCAATATTCGCTGAAACCCACGGCAGTACGGCTCGGAGAATTGCTCGGCCAGCCCGTCGAATTCGCCGCGGACACCGTGGGTCCCGACGCCAAAGCCAAAGTAACGGCTCTGGGCGACGGTGGCGTGCTCGTCCTGGAAAACCTGCGTTTCCAGCCCGGCGAAAAAAAGGGTGACGAAGGCTTTGCTAAGGAACTCGCCGCCTTTGCCGATGTGTACGTCAACGACGCCTTTGGAACCTGTCACCGGACCGACGCTTCGATGTACGCCGTCCCGTTGGCGATGGGCTCAAAGCCCAAGGTATGCGGTTTCCTCGTTGAAAAGGAAATCAAGTACCTCAGTGACGTTTTGGCTGCCCCGCAACATCCGTTCGTGGCGATCATCGGTGGCAAGAAGGTTTCCGACAAGATCATGGTCATCCAGAATCTTTTGACAATCTGTGACAAAGTGCTCATCGGCGGCGCGATGGCGTACACGTTCAGCTTGGCCAAGGGCGAAAAGGTCGGCAAGAGCCTGGTCGAAGCGGACAAAGTCGAATTGGCCAAGGAACTCATGGTCCAGGGTGGTGACAAGCTCGTTTTACCGGTCGATACGCATTGCGGTGACGCTTTCAGCGGCGACTGCAATAAAGTGGTTGTGAAGGCCGGCGATATTCCGGACGGCTTCGAAGGCCTGGACATCGGTCCGGAAACCGCGAAGCTGTATGCCGAAATCGTCCGGGGCGCGAAGACCGTGGTTTGGAACGGCCCGATGGGCGTGAGCGAAATGCCACCCTTCGACGAAGGTACGAAAACGGTCGCCCAGGCGATCGCCGACAGCGATTCGGTGAGCATTATCGGTGGCGGTGACAGTGCCGCGGCCATCCAGCAGCTTGGATTCGCCGACAAGGTCTCCCACGTCAGCACCGGTGGCGGAGCAAGCCTGGAAATGCTCGAAGGCAAGAAGTTCAAGGCCGTGGAAGTTCTTGACGAAGCTTAACCTTTGCTTGGTGGACGCTCTGATTTACAAATACAGGAGCGTCCAAGCGTAGCGTCGAATAGCTAACATGCGGCCCTCCCCCCCCGGAAGTTCCGCTACGCTTCCGACTCATGGTCAAAAACATGCCGAACGCCAATCCCGTTCTCGTTTACCACCTGCGCCAGATGGTTCGCAGCCGGGTTGTTGTGACCTTGATGCTGTTCTATCTGGCCGCGATGGCGTTGCCTCTTTTCACGGGTTTAGCGGCTCACTCGGTCGGTGGTCCATTGCCGCTCCGGAATTGGTTGATGTTCGGCCCGGCCTCCATTGTCGAAACGGCAACGGTTACGGCGGTTTTTCTCCTGCTTTTTTACTACATTTTTACAACGGTCACACTGGTCGGCTTCGCAATCACGCACACCGCCGTGGATCGCCTTCGGGAGCATCCGCTGTTTTTTTCGCCTCTTTCCGCAGGGCGACTCATTTCGGGCAAGCTGCAATTCAGCTTCGTCGTGAGTTTCCTGTTTCTGTCTCTCACGCTACCCTTTCTCGCGGCCGCGTTTCTCATGCGCGGCGTGGATATCCGCATCGTGTTCTGGACGGCCCTGGTTTACTTTTGCCTCACGCAGCTTCAGTATTTTGTGACTGTGATGTTTTACTCCGGCGGTACTTCGATCACGCGCATCGTGCTGTTTACATTCCCCTGGGGTGTCTGCCAGTTTTTGCTCTCGGTGTTCGGTCTCTTCGGCGCTGGCACTGTCGTCATCAATCAAATCGTTTACAACAACGATTTCAATATTCTCGTGATCTGCGGTCTTTTGTTTCTCTGCTTCATGCTCACCACTGGTGTGCTGGCCCTGGTCCAGATTTCCCCGGCCCCGGCTAACCGGATGCTGCCGGTTCGCGTGCACCTGGTCGCTGCACACCTGGGTTTTCTCGCCGTTCTCTGGTGTTACGTTATTTACGGAGTCATCACGGCGCAGGCGACATGGGATTCTCTCGGTTACATCAATCAGGCCCACACGGGCTTCTGCTGCCTGTTTCCATACATTTTCTTGGTCTTCATCTGCGAGCGGGATTTCTTGTCGGATCGAATCCGGCGGACGATTCCCCGGTCGTTTTTCGGTCGGATTTTCACCTTCCCGTTTTACACCGGGCTGGCCAAAGCGCAGGCGGTTTGTGCGCGCGTGTTCGTCTTCGAATTGGCGTACATTGCCAGCATCTGGGGGATCAACACGTCGAACTTCAACGATTACTGGACCAACGTCAATGCCTTGTCCTCGGGGCTGCTGTTCTTCGATTACTGCACCACGGCCGTTCTGATTTACAATCTGGCACTGCACCGCTTTTTTTCCCGACAATGGAATTGGGTGCCCGTCTTCGGCTTTTTCGCTGTTGTTCTCCTGTTTGTCATCGGCGTCGAGATTATGCACGATTTTTTCAGGATAGGCGGCGGTTTGGTTCACGATCTTTACGATTTCTGGTTCCTGCCCAACCCGCTTTGGATTCCCGAGGAAAGCTTTATCGTCAAGCAACTCACTTTGGCCGGCGTCTGGCTCTTCATTTTAGCCGTGACCGGAGCCCCCTGGATGCATCGGCGTTTTCGTGCGTTTGTCCGTCGGAATCGAACCAGTTGACGCTGCAAACGCCCTACAATTTGTAGACCACGCCACAACCGGCGGAGAATTGTCCCCGGGCTCTTCCGTTGTCGAAGGGTCGGCAATCCTCGGCGTAATCGTACCGCAATTCGGGTCGGATGCTCAGGTGCCCGTTGGGAGTCCAATCGGCTCCGAATGTCAGGCTGTAAAGATCGCCGATGAACCTCGCTGTGCCGGGCCGGGAAAAGCCCGAAGTGTCCATGGCTTGATTGGCATGGACCTGTTCGGCACGGAGTCCCAGTTTCCAGCGGCGATTGATTTTGCACGTTAAATAATGGGCGGTCCCGTAGTAGGTCGCGCCTTGGTGTCGGCGATTACCGTCACGATCGCCGAGATTCCACTGGAGCGTGTAATTCCAGCGGTCGTTGAGTTCGTACTGGAAGACGAACGTGTGCAGGAACATCGTGCCGCCGGGATGAATTTCCCTGTTTTCGTAACGTCCGCGATTATGGTCGCCCACGTAAAGCGTGTACCAGAGCGTCATCGGGCAGGCGGGCCGCCAGTAAACGCCGCCGAGAAAGCCGTGGTCGTCGAAGTCGTTCTTGAAACCGTTGTCGAACCCTTGGACGTACCCGGCGTTGAACCAGAGATTCGGGCTGTGACGGTACTCGGCCAAAACGCCGGTGTGCGTTTGCGCTTCCAGATAAAACAGGTTCGAGTGACTATAAAAGCCCGACAGCGGAGCCTGGATCTTTTCGTAACCGAGCAGCGTTTCGAATTTTCCGATCTTGACGGACCATTTTTTGTAACCGAAGGAAGCGAACAACGAAGGCGCGGCCAAGTAATAATCTTTTGAATGAGCTCGATAGTCAAACGAAGCGTCGCCGTAACTCTGGGCCATCCAACCGTCGGTGCCCGCAAGGAAATCGGCCTGGAATCCCCAGTCGAAACCGCCCCGTGTGTCCAGTTCTCGCTTGACGCCGATCCAAAACTGATTCAGTTCGGGATCCGTCGAGGCCACATTGCCCAGCAGCGAGGAATTGCCACTGCCTGGAACCTGGAACCGTTCCCGACTGCCACGGCGGTCCAGGTCGTAAATATGCCGGGAACCGTTTCCATGGGCATTAACATACACTCCTGCCTCGAGCCAGCCGTAGAAGTGGATCCGGCTCTTTTTCCGGGGTTCGCAACCACCGATGGCATCACATGTCATCAGGCCGGCTTCCCGGCATGGCGATACCCCGGCCAATCTTTCCGTGACGTAGCCGTTGGGGGTGGAATGTTCCGTCCGGGACATTTCATGGTCATGGAGGAGACGAAGATAAAACGGCGACGGCGAAAACTCCACGCTCCGGCCTGTCCGATCCGCATAAAGAACGGCCGTGGATGTCAATACCAGAAACACCATCGTCGGAAAAATCAAACGTTTCACGGGGGAATCCTTTGCAATAAAAATCTCAATTCGCTTGTGTTTTAGCCGCCATAGGCGATTGAATGCCGATTACATGCACGTTAAAACTGACACACCGCGCCGATGCCGCCGGAGAACTGGTCGCGATTACGGCCGTTGTTGAACGGCGCCTCTTTGCAATAATCGTAACGAAGTTCCGGACGTATGCTTAAGAATTCGTAAGGTTTCCAGTTCATGCAGAGCGTGTAGCCGTAAGCGTCGCCCTTGTAGTATCCGACGTAGGTGCCCGTGTGGTCGTGGGCCCAGTCGAAACGGAAACCGAGTCCCCAGTGATTGCTCATCTGGTACGTCAGGTAATGCCCGAGACCGTACATCGTACGGTGTGTTTTCTCGAATCGGCTCTTGGCGTCGCCGTAATTCCACTGAACCGAGTAATTCAGTTTCTTCGTCATGTCATAGCTCACGGCCAATGTGTGGAAGAAGGAGTTTTCACCATGAAAATCCCGCTCGGTTCCGGAAGGATAAAACGCCCGGTTGCCGTACAGTACCGCGTGGACGGCATAGGAAAGTTTGAGTTTCGGCGTGAATTGGTAGGAAACGTAACCCAAGAAACCGTGATCGTCATAAGCGTTTTCGAAGCTGGAGTCACCGCCGGTCGTATAACCGGCCGCAAGGTGGAGCTTGTCGTTCGGAGTGTATTCGAACAGAAATCCCGAGTGCGAGTACGGTTCCATCATGAACATGTGGGCGTGACTGTAAAAGAAAAAGTCGGGAGCCCGGAGCGATTCGAAGCCGACCATGGTTTCGTACTTCCCGATTTTCAGCGACAGGTCGCCGTAGGCAAGCTGGAAATAAAGCTGCGGGATGGCCGAATAATAATCGCCGTCCTGCCATCCGTAATCGAATTTCGCATCACCCCAGCTTTGGCTGAACCAGGCCTCCGGCCCGAAGAAAACTTCGGCGGCGAATCCCCAGTCGAAGCCCTTCTTTCCATTGGCCTCTTTTTTTGCGATGAGCCAGATCTGGTTGACCTGTACGTCGGACGAATGAAGCGTCGAAAGCAGTGCGCTGTTACCGGATCCGAAATCGGGTGAGCTGACTTCCCGGCCTTTGTCATTCGGGCCTTTTGTCCGGGTTGTCGTGTTGCCACGACTGTTCGTATAGACGCCCGCCTGAATCCAGCCGGTGATTTCAATGTCTTTGAAAATCGAAGGGCCCTTTCGACGGCACTCCGGGCGGCCGAAGAGGTCGCATGTATCCTCGGTATCGCACTGTAGCCGGACCGGTTCGCAAGGATCGTCACTGAAAAGCGGCTTGCGTTCGAGCCGTTGGTACGGTTCACCGGACGCGGCATGAAGGAAACCGATTGAGACGACGGATAGAATCAACGCCGACAAAAGGGGATGGAAGACATTTTTCATGTTTTTTTCGGGTTAAGGTTTGATTCGGTCTGATCTTGAAGCCTCGACGGCCTTCCGTAGACACCGTCGAGGCAACGTTCGACCAAGGTTCAACCTTTCCCGGTTTAACGTGTCTTCGAGGGGGATAAGAAGACGACGTTCCATCCGATAGGGGCTTCCATGCCTGAGGCTTTTTCACCCCTTGGTTTTATTTTTATTGCTCAAAAAAACCGGGAAGCGTCATGACGTCTTCCGGCTGATAATCCTGTCGTCCGAAATCGGGGACTTCCGCAAAAAAAAGCCCGTATTTCAGCCTTTTTGGAATAGTTCGACGCTATAAACGCAAAGTCTGTTGCAACGCCTGTAACGGACAAACCGGCCTCGTTTGGAAATGTTTTCGAATTTTCACTGTCTTACCAAATCAACAAACCATTCCAAGAAAAACGGGGCCGGTACCGTTCACCGAAGCAACCCATGAGGGTATACTGTCATTTTTGTCGAACTCCCATGCTACCCCACGATTTTCAGAACGCGCCGTTTCGGGATCTCCTTCAAGAAGCCACGCGGCTGCGGCGGCGGACATTCGGCGACCGGGTTGATCTCTGTTCCATAGTGAACATCAAGAGTGGTCGTTGTGCCATGGACTGTCGCTTCTGCGCCCAAAGCCGGCACTATGCCACGGGTCTGTCCGTTTACCCGCTTCTTAACCGCCGAAAACTTCGAGAGGAAGCCGATACCGCCTGGAAAAACGGCGTTTCCCGCGTCGGTCTGGTTGCCAGCGGCTGTTTGCTTTCCAAGCCGGAAACCGAGACTCTTATCGAGTCCGTTCAAGGACTTCCGGAAAACGGCCGCTTGTGTGCTTCGCTGGGACAGGTTCCGACCGAATCGCTTGAGAATCTCTGCCAGGCAGGTTTTACCCGCTACCATCACAATCTGGAAACATCGGAACGGTTTTATCCGAACATCTGCACGACGCAACGTTGGCGTGATCGGCTCGAAACGATCCACCGGGCCAAGACGGTCGGCCTGGAAGTTTGCAGCGGCGGCCTTTTCGGCCTCGGTGAGACTTGGCAGGATCGCTTCGATCTGGCCGAAACGCTGCGAAACGTAGGAGTCGATTCCGTGCCGATCAACCTGTTTCAGGCGATTCCGGGAACCCCCTTGGCCGACCGACCACCGCTTTCGGCGGAAGAAGCCCTGCGGATCATTGCCCTCTTTCGAATTCTCTTGCCGGAGTCTTCCATCCGAATTTGCGGCGGGCGCCCTTCCATCCTGAGCAATCGGCAGTGGGAGATTTTCGATGCGGGCGCCGATGCCTTAATGACCGGCAATTATCTGACCACGCCGGGTTTTTCCATCGACGCCGATCGGGAATTGATCGCTCAATCGGGCCTCCATATCGGATCTGATGAACCGACCGGAACTGCGTGATGCACACGGAGAGGTTCATTCCATTTCTGCCAGGCTCTCCCGAATGACTTCGAGTTTTTTGGGCCCGATACCCTTGACGCCCTTGATTTCCTCCGGTGTCCGAAACGGACCGTTCGCTTCCCGGTGCAGAATGATTCCCTCGGCCAGTTTTTCCCCGATGCCCGGTAGAACCATCAATTCTTCGGCACCGGCCCGATTGATGTCGACCTGAAAACGGTAATTCCGCGGCTCTTCCGGTGGCCTGCCCGTCATGCTCAGTCCAAGAAAGACCGAGAGCCCCAGCAGCAATACCGCCGCCGTGCCCTGATCGCGCAGTCGCAGTACAAAACGATGATGGGGTGTCATTTGAAAAAAACGGTGATGCCGTCTCCGGCTCGTTGTTTGTGCCGTGCAAGTATAATCCAGGGTGCTTCATGGCTCAACGGGAAACTTTTTGGAAAAAAACAAAATAGTTTCGTCCATTGAAAACATTGATGTCGTAGTTTACAATATCGGCGTTCTCTTTACTTTTTCAATTTATTTCCCGACAGCATTATGACGACTTTCGCATTGAACGTTCCCACCTGGATCCAGGGGCTGGCCTACATCGACTTGGGAGTCCTCGGAGTTTTCTTCCTTTTCGGTCTCACCGTTTTCCTGATTCGGAACTTTATCCCCAAGGTGGGGCCCGTCGCTTGGGTGACGGCCAAGGAAGCCCTGTTCCAGCCGCTCTTTATGATCCTGACGCTTGTCGGAATCTTCGCCCTGTTCATCTTCCTGCTCATTCCGTACAACACGCTTGGGGAAGATATTAAGCTCGTCAAAACGCAGGGATTGACGCTCATCACCCTGATTTCCGCTTTCCTTGCCGTTTGGACGGCCAGTACGACGGTTTCCGAGGAAATCGAAGGCCGTACCGCCCTGATGGCCTTGGCCAAACCGATCAGCCGGCGCAGCTTTTTGATCGGTAAATACGTCGGCGTGATGATTGCCGTGACCCTGATTTTCCTGATTCTCGGAACTTTTTTCCTCAATACGATTTCCTATAAACTCGTCTACGATGCTCGGGAAGCGTCGAAGGACGTTCCCAATGCCATGGCCTGTTTGGAGGCTGTTGTGGAAATTTTGCCGGGTTTGGCACTTTCCTACATGGAAACGATCATTTTGGCCGCTATTGCCATTGCCATTTCCACCCGATTGCCGCTATTGCCGAATTTGACGATCACGCTGACTTTTTACCTGCTCGGCAACCTTGTGCCGTTGATAGTGCAGTCGTCAGCCGGGCAATTTGCCGTGGTTGCCTTCGTCGCGAATTTGGCAAGCGTCGTTTTGCCATGCCTTTACCACTTCAGTATGGAAACACCGATTGCCATGGGAAAAACTCTCCCCGGACTCTACCTTGTCTGGGCGGCTGCCTATGCGGCGTTGTATTGCCTCGGTGCCCTTGTCGTCGCGCTCTTTCTGTTCGAAGATCGTGATTTAGGATGATCTCCCCGAATTGTCCCGCGTCTCCAAGATCGCGGTACGTAATCCCTCCATGAAAAATACACAAGCCCTTGAATCGATTTTCGCCCAATCCCGGCCCGGTCAACGGACGGCCCGATTTCCCCAGTGCGATGTGGCCGATACCCCGGTGGACAGCCTGATCCCCTGTGAACATTTGGCCGGAAAAACATTGCCGCTACCGGAATTGGCCGAGATTGATCTGGTGCGGCATTTTTCCAATTTACCGCAGCTGAACATGTCGGTCGATACGCATTTCTACCCACTTGGTTCATGTACGATGAAGTACAACCCCAAGCGGAACGAAGCCATGGCCGCGTCACCGAAATTGCAGGGGTTACACCCCTATCAACCGGAAAATACGATCCAAGGCCAACTTCGCATCTTCTTCGAGCTCCAGCAAATGCTCGGGGAGATCGCCGGACTGCCCGCCGTGAGTCTCCAACCGGCCGCAG
>JBEBTM010000092.1:0-11068 GCA_040393745.1 Thermogutta terrifontis
GGCGATTCCGGGCCCGTGATTAAGGAAAGCCCGAAAACAACGCCGGCGGCAATGGTGAGAAAAACAGCGTATCGTTTCATGGCGTTTTGTTATTGAACAAATTTTATTGATGTGAAAACGACCGGATGAAACATCAAGGTTGCACGCGGTCCGTTCGTCGAACACCATCAACCGTTTACCCCCAAGTTCCGTCGGAGTACCGCCTCCACTTGGGGCTCTTTTGGATCGCTCATTTTTGTATCGACTATATGTTTCCACTATCCATGAGGCATAATAATACCAGGTACGCCGCGTAGCATAGGAGCAGGAAAACACCTTCGCCGCGGGAAACCTTTCGGCCCCTAACGCAGATGACGATACAGAAAATCGAGACCAGGATCATGATCGGAATGTCGAACAGGAGCGCCTTCGACGTGACCCGGAGTCCACCGGCCTGGGTGAATCCCGTTGCCAGAGCCGTGGGACCGAGCACGCCGAGCATGTTGAACACGTTGCTCCCGATAACGTTCCCTACTGCGATGTCGGATTTACCCTGGATGGCGGCGAGAATGCATACGATCAATTCCGGCAACGACGTTCCAACGGCCAAAATCGTCAGGCCGATAATCAATTCGCTCACACCGAACATCTTGGCCAGTTTCACGCTGCCGAGTACCATCATATCGGAACCGATCACCAACATGACAATGCCGATGATGAGCAGGCAAACGTTCATGACGATGTTCTTCCAGCCCTTCGTCCCCGCCTCGGGATGTTCGGTATCGGGTAGAATTTCCTGTTCGATTTCCTTGGCGTATTCGGCGTTGTCCTTTTTGTGAAACAGGACTTCGTAGACCGTCCATCCGATGTAACCGCAGAGCGCCGCAACGAAAAGGCCGCCTTCCCAGGGCAGGATCAGGCCCTCGTATCGGCCGCTGAACAGCGTTGAAAGCGGAGCGTCGCCCCCGGAGATCGCGAAAGCGTACATTAAAATGGACAACAGAATGACCATCGGAATTTCCCGGCGAATGAGCGTCGACTCGACGTTGATCGGCTGGAGCAACGCGGCCAGGCCGAGAATGAGGCAAATGTTGCAAATATTACTACCGACGACGTTTCCGATGGCAATGTCGGCGTTGCCCTTGAAGGCGGCGCTTAGCGAAACGGCCAGCTCCGGCGCGCTGGTGCAGAAGGCGACGATGGTCAATCCGACGACCAACGGCGGGATTTTCAAAGCGACCGCCAGCCGGGATGCGCCGCGAATGAGCGACTCGCCGCCGATAACGAGGATGACCATGCCGGCGATGATGAGCAGCAGGGGGCCGAAAACGCCCCAGTTGAGGATGAATTCGTACATAATGAATCGGGATGTGTTGATGAACGAAAGTGTTTGCAAGTATAGACAAACCGAGACCGGAACGCAAGATCGGAATACGGGCTTTCACTTGAAAGGCTCAGAGGGAAGCAATGCCTTCGCGGACGGCCCAAAGGGCTGCTTGGGTACGGTCGGAAAGCGACGTTTTTCGCAGAATGTTCTGGACGTGTTCCTTCACCGTATCCAAGGCGATGCCGAGCGACCGGGCGATTTCCTTGTTGCAGTGTCCTTGGACGATCAGGCGGAGAATTTCGGTTTCCCGGGTCGTGAGCGCACCCGAGCGGTTTTTCGTTGCGGTTTTACCGTCGCCCCGGAATCGTGCGACGAAACGACGTATCGCTTCGAGCAGATCGGTTTTCGTGGCCGCTTTCAAACTGCCGGAGAAGTCGATAACCTTGTATTGCCAGCGGTGGTTCCGTGCCGAGCCGGTGAGCAGGTTTTCCGTGAAGCCTTGGAAAGACGGCTGGTTCGTATCGATCAGAACCAAGTGCGGACAGTCCCGCTCAATACCCTGGACCAGATCAAGCCCGCTGGTCGCTTCGCCGACGACCTGGAATTCCGTGCCGCCAAGAAAGGCACGAAGCCCGGAAAGGACCACGGGTTGTTCGTCGGCGAGAAAAACGCGGATCATGGGGCGAAGGAGGGGGTAAATGGGAAAGAAAGAATTCAGGAGACAGGAGAGGATGAAAGAAAAACCGCAGATTCTTCCTCCTCCCTTCAGACGATTCCCAGGTTTCGCTCAGCGGCATCGCGGTCCCGGAGATAAAGGGACAATGCGGCTTCAAACGTCGCTTCGGGGATCTTCCACACGGGGGCCGCTTCCGTGTACTTGTTGACATGCTGGCCGAAAAGACCGTACAGGAATTTGAATAAATGCCGGGGCACCTTGAGTTTCGCAAAGGCGTCGACCAAGCGGCGGTGGTCCAGGGACGGATCGAAAAAGTCGGTGATCGTCGGTGTTTTACCGTCCGCGGCACAGGCTCGGAGCCGGTCGTTGGTCAGGTCGAATAGAGATTCGCCCGTCCAATCCAAGGACCGGATCAAGTTCTGCTTGTCGATTCTGGCCCGCTGATGAAACTCGTTGGTTTCGCGCTCCATGAAATACAAAAGTTGAATCGGCAGCAACATTTTCAAGCCCACCCGATCGTGCTTGAGCAGTTTATTGTCCAAAATCGGCCAGACAATCTGCTTCATCAAATCGGCCGAACCGTTGACCAAATACGGCTCGTCCACTCGATCAATCAGGACGATCACGCCGTGAAGCCCCAGGGATTCGCACACACCGAGAAATTTATCCAGTATTTCATAGCGGTGGTCCGTACTGCCCGTCACGGGGAATGGCATACCACCGAAGTCGGGCTTGCGGAGCCGCATCAGGATTTTGAACAGATTCGCCTTCAAATGCGGCAGTACACGCAGGGATCGCTGGATGCTCCAGGCCTTCCAAAACCGCTGGAACATCTTCCAAAGCAGAAAAGCCCAGAAAAACAGCAGTACGGCAAAGAACCAATAGTTGAGCAGGAATTTCAGTCCCCCAGCCAAACGGTAAGAAATCCCTGTCGCGGCAAGGGTTCCGGCCACACCCAGTGCAATTTCCCAATTGTTCGCCACCAGTGAACTCCAGGTTCGGTAACGCAGCTTTTTTGACAGCTTGCTCCATCGATTCAAGGCATTTTCGCTTCGAGACGTGTCGTAGCAGGCGGCGAGGAGCAGTAAGTCACGAACCTGGTGTTCGTTTAAATTCTTGACCGGCAAAGGAGTTGCGTCCACGGCGGCCGGGTGCGACGCCATACCGGGTTCAAGAATCCGGTCGATTAATTGCGTGGTCCCCAGCGATAAGATGGCGTCGAGGTGGTCCCAAAGCTCCCAGCGGGCAAAAATGCGCTGGATTTTCCGGCCGCGCGGAAACCGCTGACGAAAACGGTCGATGAAGGGATTCCAATCGGCGTAATCGATCACGATGGGCCGGAAATCCGGGTGGTCTGTGTTGTATTCGGTGAGCATCCGGATCATCTGGATCCGAAGGGCGGTCTTGCCGGAGCCTTTTTCGCCGAAGACAATTGAGGTCGATGGTTCAGCCGGATTGCCGTAAATCTTGTCCCAAGCGGAATGAAACGACGTTTTGATGCAGGACGTCTTGAAAATAACGTCATTTTGGGCGTCTTCCTCGGCAAAGGGATTACCCAGAACGCCATGATGCTCAAAAAGGTCGCGTATTTTCATGAACCGGCTCTCCGACGAAAATATATTTGTAAATTGCCCCTGAATTGTCCATTATAACAACGATGGAACCTGCGGCAAGTCTTTTTTTTGCCGGGGGAAAATGGTATACTTTCTCGTGATGGTTCGTAAATTCAAAATCGAAAATGAGATAGCTTCCTTTGAATATCCTTTTTTCGCAAATATCGTCGCCGGAGACGACGGGGACCGTGTTTCGCTGGGCTCGGATCCAGGAGAACCGCGATTGGTTCCTGCCCGTGCTCGTCGTGGTGCTGTTGCTCGTCTACTTTTACCGGCGCTATCGGATCGATGCCGCCGATCTTAAAGTCTGGCAGCGGAGCCTGTTGCTCGTGTTGCGGGCAGCGGCTTTGGTTGCCTTGCTCTTTTTTTACCTGACGCCGCAGTGGGAGCATTTTGTCGCCAATTCCCGGGTGGCCGTGCTCGTCGATACCAGCGCAAGCATGGGTAATCGTGATTTGACTGACCCCGGTGGCACGGAGCCCGACCTTTTGGATTGGGATCAACCCGAAGAGCCGCTTCCGGGGGCATCGTCCCAGCCCGGTGGGCCGACTCGGCTCGAAGCCGTGCTCGATTGGATGGACCGCAGCGATTTGGTCGACCGACTTGGTGAAAAGCACGATGTCGTCGTGTATTCCTTTAACAAGACGTTGCACAGAGAAGAGGCCGGGCTGCCGGTTCAATGGACCGCGGACGGGGAAGAAACCTGTTTGGGTGACGCCCTGTTCGAAGTGCTTCAGCGTGAACGAGGCCAACCCTTGGCCGGTGTGGTCCTCGTTACCGATGGTCGGCAAAACGCGGGCCGGTCCTTGGAAGCGCCGCTGGAAACGGCCGAACGGCTCAAGATTCCTGATTATCCCATCGGCGTCGGACCCACGCGCCAGCCGCTCAATTTTCGGATCGGCAATGTGAGCGTACCCGACCGAGCGTTCCATGGCGACCCCTTCAAAGTTCGGGTTCCCGTGGAAATGCTCGGCGGCGAAACGTCCGAAGAACCTCGAACATGGTCTGTCCCTGTGCAGCTTTGGCTTCAACCCGACGGCGAAGGGCCCGAAACGAAAATCGACGAGAAAGAACTCAAATTCGCGGATACCGGCGTGATTGAGGCGGAATTCAACCTCCGCATCGCCGAATTGGGTCGAAAGCGGATCATCGTCAAACTGGTTGCGCCCAAGGAGGATCGCAACGAATCCGACAACAGCTACCAGGCCGACGTCGAGGTCATCGACCGCAAGGACCGGGTACTCATGTTCGCTTCGGCACCGTCCCGGGATTATCAATTCCTTTCCACGCGGGTTTTCCGGGACAAATCGATGTCCGTCGACGTGTACCTCCCTTGGGCCAAGCCGGGCATTTCGCAAAACGCGGATAAAATCCTGGACCATTTTCCTTCGACGCAGGCCGAAATGGCCGAGTACGACGTCCTGGTCGTTTTTGATCCGAACTGGAGCGATTTATCGAACGAACAGATTGACGTGCTCGAACATTGGATCGCCCGGCAAGGCGGCGGGCTTTTGATTTTTGCCGGACCTGTCAAGCAAGGCGACACGATCACCGGTTGGGTGACCGATCCGAACATGGAAAAGATTCGGACCCTGTACCCTGTGGATTTCCTGGCCCGACAATCGGCGTTTGAACATCGTTATCACGGCGGTTCGCAAGCTTGGCCGCTAAAGTTCACCCGGGCCGGTGAAGATGCCGAGTTTCTTCGGCCGTCAGATGATCCCGCCGAAGCTCGAGCGTTTTGGTCCGAATTTCCCGGCTTTTTCGGCTATTTCGCGGTTCGTTCGGTCAAACCCACGGCAACCCTGCTCGCCTCGACCAGTTCACCGGAAACGCTGGGTCGGGAAGAATCCGGCGCCCTGTTCGTCGAGCAATTTTACGGAGCCGGTCGGGTTCTCTACATCGGCAGCAGCGAACTCTGGCGACTCCGCCGGGGCGACGAACGGTCCTACGATAATCTTGCAACGAAAATACTCAAACACGTCGCCCAGGGCCGGCTCCAGCGTGAATCGGATCGCGGTTCCCTGGCCACGGACAAACCGAGATACGCGCTCGGTTCGATTGCCCAGCTCCGGATCACGGCCAACGACGTCCAGCTCCAGCCGCTCTCCACGCCGACTTTGCCCGTGGACGTCATTTCGCCCACCGGCACGCTGCGCACCATGGATGTGAATATCGACCCGAACGTGCCGGGAACCTACGGGGGGCACGTACCGTTGACCGAAGAAGGAAATTGGTCGATTCGGTTTTCGATCCCCGAGAGCGACCAGAAGATCACCCGGACCGTGTTGGTCCAGATGAGCGACTTGGAGCGGGAAAATCCGAGTCGGAACGAACCGTTGCTACGGGAAATCGCACTGAAAAGCGGCGGCGCGTATTACGACTCTCCAAGTAAAGCGCTGCCGATGACCAAGGAATCGCCGCTGTACGGAAATATCGACTTTTTCGAACGGAATGCCGCCGGGGAAGCTGAAACGAAAACGGACGAAAAGATTGAACCGGTCGTCGAACTGCTTCGAGTGCGTTCACAGCGGGCCGTCCTGGACACGGGCGCACAGGAAAAATCGCTGCGGATATTCCTGTCGTTCATCTGCGGGTTCCTACTCCTGGAATGGACGCTCCGCCGGTTGATGAAACTCGCATAGCCCGTTTCAATATTGGCCTCGAACGGGTTCGTCCAACTCCCGCCGGCGCAAAAGCTGCGTCGTTTCCAGGAGATTTAACGTCGATTCCAAGGGTTGCTCGGAAAAACGAACCACCGACTGTACGGGAAGCTCCATCGAGAATACCGGCGCTGCGAACGGACTTTCCACCGTTGCTATCCGTTCCGCCAAGGGGATCGCCAAATCGAACAAATGAGCAAGATCGATCCGCTCTTGCGTTTCCTCATTCGTTTTCAGCGGATCGGCTGTTGCGATCATCCTTCCGGGCGATTCCGTCGGTTCCGGAGGGAAAAGTACCGTCGCCGTCAAAAAAACCAGCAGCGCCATCGCAACCGTCGCCGTGGCAAGAATCCGGACACGGCCCGAATGTTTCGGTAACGGTTTATTCACGGAAACGGCGGTCGCAGCAAATTCGTTCGAAAAACGGAGCTCGATCTCCAACCGGAGCAGGGATTCGTAATAATCCCGCAAGTCCGAATGCCGCCGGACATACCACGCCGTAACGCGGTCCAAAGGCCGAGCCTCATCCAATGCCCGGTCGATTCGAGCCTGGAAAAACCGTTCGACCCGACCGTTTTTGTTTGGTAAATTATTCATGATCGTTTCCTGCGCGGGACCGGAGGTCCGTCGGCGTTCCAATCCGGCGATTACGTTTCGGGTCGGCAGTTCGAACCCGGTTTAAAAATTGTTTTCGAATTCGGACAAAAACGGAAGCAGTTTTCTTCGAGCCCGGTGGAGTTGAACCCGGACCGCGCCTTCCTTTTTTTGTAGCAGCATAGCGATTTCCGGCAATTCCATGTCGTTGCGATAGCGCAGTTCGAGCACCTGGTATTCCTCGGCGGAAAGTTCCCGGTGGGCAATTTCCCAGATCCGTTGCCGTGTTTCCGACACATGCAACGGGTCGGGAGACCATGTCGCCGGCCCATGAATTTCCGGTTCATCCAACGAAACCGTCTTCCGGCGCCGCCCCTCCGATGCGGCGACATGAAATGCGATCCGGTGCAGCCAACCGGCCAAACATTCTCCCGAACGAAGCTGTCCGATCTTCTCGAAAGCCCGAACGAGCGTTCGTTGGGCAAACTCTTCGGTTTGCTCCCGTCCCATGGCGAATCGCGTCAAAAAGCGACACAGCGGGGACCGATAGCGTCGATCGATTTCATCGAACGCTTCGGTTTCCCCCGCCTGGACGCGACGGACGAGCGCGTGATCGGACTGTTCGGATGGATTCGTCAAAACGGTCTGGTCTTTCGTTCAATTCTTCCGTTTATTCATATCCTCGGTCGCTTTTTTCAGGACGAGGGACGTGAGTTTCCAAATGTCAGGATGTTCTTTCATGATCATCGTCACCGTGCCGCCCCGGGTTTCGACGACAATCGAGGCCAGGAAACCGTTGATCGACTTTTCGTCGTCGGACGAAGTCTGCAACTGGGCCAAAGCGATGAAACCGGCAACGATGTCACGGATCGATTTGGCATCTTGCTCCGAACTCATTTCAAGCGTAACAACGCATTGACAAACGCCTCCCGTCTCGGTGTAGGTCGAGCTGAACCGCTGGATTTTGCCGAGCAGATCGGAACCGCCGGCGGACGCAAAACGCTGCTGGACACGGTCGAGAAACCGGAACGTGGCCCGCTCAACGATGAATTCCTTTTTAGCGACGGTCAGGTCTTTCGTCAGTGAGCCGCTGCGTTTCAGGGCATCGCAACGTGCAAGGATGTCGTCCGAATCCGCGAAAACCAAGGCGTAAAAGCCGGCGTCGAGCTTCAAACCGGCACAGCAGAATTCGATTTCCTTGCCGTGAAACTCAAAATCGAAATCCAGGACGAAATCGCCATCGGTTTCATTCCGCAGGAATTTATAGTCCCGGTCTTCCTTGAAATATTTCAGGACACTCAGCCACGGTCTGGGGTTCACGTCAAGGACAATGGCGAGATAACCGTCGAAATCGAGATCCAAATCCTTGGTTTGGCCCGCCATGGCCCGCTGGATTTTATCAAGTTGCTCGTCGATGTCCTCGTCGTCGAAGTCTTCGCGGAGTTCGAAAACGATGGCCTGGACGTGTTTAGCATAGGCTTCGAAAGCCTTGCGGGTCGAAATGCCTTTATCGACGAGTTTAACGATATCATCGACGATGGGGGCAGGCAGGCGGTTTTGGATTTTTTCCCGGGTCAGCTCCTTGGTCAGTCCCTCATCGCAGGCTGAGGTGAAGGCGTCGCGGAAGGCTCCCCACTCGGGCAGGGCGAAAAGTTTTTTGGCGTATTCGCCTTCAAGAAGGGCTTTCTGATTGGCCCGGTAAGAGACGACAACGGGGTCGTCGTCGGCTCGAAGTTGAGGCGAAAAAACAATGGCCCAGGCCAGGAGCAGGCCCCACACGGAGACAAACGGTCGCAATTTCATGGAAATCTCCCGAAAAACCAGTTTGGATTTCGCGGCCTTCACATCGACGGCCGCCACATACCGTGATGATGCCGGCTCGGGGAGATTTGTTACAGGAAAAAACGCGAGTGAATATCAAGAGTCGGATATCGCGTGGCACCCCCAGGTTCCGCCATGCTCCACTTGGGGCTCTTGGGGGGTTAGTTCACCTTCTCTTCGACGAGTGAAGCTTGGCGGGAGTAGTATTCGGCCCGTTCCTCGATGTCCAATTCGCCGTACATGTTAGCCAGATTCGTATACGGAATCGCCAGGGCGGACCGCCGGGCCGTGCCTATTTTCGTAGCCCGCTCAATCTGCTTCATACCTCGTTCGGTCAGGCGGAGCGCTTCGTCGTGCTGGCCGGTCCACCAATAGGAAACGCCCATGCTAACCATCGTTTCACCGAGCCGACCCAGTTCATCGGGATTGACCCGGGGCAATAACTGCTCGAATACGCTTTTTGCCGGGTCGAACCATTCGATCGCGGCCCGGTGATTCTTCGTTCCAATGGCATGGATTGCGCCCATCCGGAAATACAACCGGCCGAGCAGATAATAATCGAGATCGTTACCGCGTTGTTTGATGCCCTGCTCCATGTACTCGGCGGCGAGTTCCCCGTATTTCAAGGCCGGCGAATATTGGCGCCGAATCTGATAAATCTGCACGGCATCGTAAAGGGCCAAACTCGTTTCCCACTGGCATTTCCGTAGCAGGATCGGATCTCGCGTCGACTGGACCAGATCCTCGGCCGTATCGATCAGTTCGAGTACGTAGGGCTCCAGATCGTTCGTTTCGGGCAGTACGACCTGGGCGGCCAAGGCGCAGGCGGCGATTTTGAGCGGATATTCCTTCGAATACCGGCGATGAGCGATCATTTCCGGGTCCGTCGCGAAATCCAAAGCCTTGCCGATCCACTTGCGGATCGCTTCCGGTTTGTTGTCCCAGTGTCCCCAAACGACGTCGCGGGCCGAAGCGAGGTGGGCTTCGAAGAGGACGTCCTTGGCCGCGAGCCGCACTGTCTGGTTTGTGTGTTCGAGCAGCCCGCCAGCCAGGTGAATCGCTTCATAATGACATTCGATGGCCATTTCGTAATCCGGTTTGCGGCACATCCGAAATAGATCACCGAGCAGGCAAAGCGCCCTCGCTTTTTCATGCGGATACCGTTCGCAGAGCGGCAGCATTTCTTCGAGATAGAGTTTTGCCTCCTCGATGTGATTCATCTGGATCATGACCTGCACCAGCGTGATATGATACCCCGGCTTGGTCCGGTCCCGACGAATCGCCTTTTCACAATACTGAAGGGCCTCGTCGTATCGACCTTCCATGGATGCCACCTGGGCCAGCAACCAATAGGTTTTCGCGTTTTCCGGGCTGAGTTTCACGGCGTCTTCGAGATCCCGCTTCGCTTCGCTCGGCTGCTCCGTCAAAAGCGCTTCGGCCCGCAATAGAAAGGGTTCCGCCGTTACCGGCTCAATGGCGATTTGCTGTACGAGCAGTCCCGGTCCGGCCTCGGGCGGCGCGAAAAGGAACATAACGCCTTTTTCCGGGAAAATCTCGCCGATGATCCGGCCGTTCTCGTCGGGAATCAGGACCGGTTTGCCCTTGAGCAATTCCGTCCGCAAAACGCCCCGGACCTGGTCTTCCGGGAACGGTTCGTCCAAACGGATGACGATCGACTTGACGATTTCATCCCGGACGGTCACTTCGATGTGGTTCAGGACTTCCATCGAGAAAAGGTAAACGACGTCATCGCCTTTTTCCGTGCCGTCGTTCGGTTCGCCCCAGTGTTCAAAGAGATCATCGTGGCTGGTCTCGCCGGGGACGACATGCATGAACGCCGCGGTGCGCACGGGTGGATGATAAGGGTCGATCGCTTTGCGTTCCTCGGCACCGGTATCCGCGATGGGCCGAGGTTTGGTCGTCGCGTCCGTGGTTTTGCCGCTACGTGCCGATCCCGCGCCTGGAGAGCGAACGGTGGAAGTTTTTGTCGGCGGCTTGCCTGTGGCCGGTTGGGACGGCGTGGACGAATCGGCTGGGGAAGGCGGGGAATCGCCTGACGTTTTTTGAGAGTCGTCGTCCGGATTGAGAGCCGCTTTCGGGGGGTTGGTCCGAACCCGGGGCGGAGAATTCGTCGTCGGCGTTTCGGTCTTTAGCGGCGTAACCGGTTTCTGTGTTTGGGGTTCCGAAGTGCGCGATTTCGGTGTTTCGACCGCCGCGTCTTCGAAGGGATCGGTACTGAGAATTGAGGAAGTTGAGCGAGACGGGGTATCGGAAGCGGCGGTATTCGAATTCAATGGGGACGCCACGGAGCGGCCTGGCACAGCGATCCGGAGTGTCGGTTCCGTGACGGTAACCATGGATTCCGCGTCGTTTTCGCCGGTCGAGGCGGTCCGAA
>JBEBTM010000093.1:0-11058 GCA_040393745.1 Thermogutta terrifontis
TCTCCGGGATGCCGCGATGCTGGCCCGGCCGGTCGGGCCGGTACCAATGGAGCATGACGGAGGCCGCAACACGGTCGTAATGATTGAACGTGTAGCTCAGATCGCCCGGATGGTTTTTCAGGACGTAATACAGGGTCGGGTTGCCACGCCGGTCGTATTCGATCCCGTCGACCACGTCCGGCAGATTCTGGAACAGAATATCGCAAGACGTGACCCGGTCCGCTTCCACGAGCTGCAGGTCGAGCTTGACCGGATGATCCACTTTCGGATTATGGATCAGTGCCGCGAACGCTTCGCCGTCCGTCGCCCGCGCCATCCGCATCGTGCGTAACTTGCCGGGCAGATCGATCGCCTTGCACCAGTCGGCGAACTCGTCCTCGATCGCGTTGTTCATCTCGCCGGGCCCGGCCAGTTGCAGGCGTGGACCCGTCCCGATGCAGTCGCCGGCGATGCTCAGGATCATTCCCTTCGCATACGAGTTGTTCGCCACCTCGTAACGTGACCGATTGCGAAGCGTACGCCGGATGTCCGGCGTCATACCGGCGTCGGCGGACAAGGCGTCGGCCATCGCCCAATGCCTCATGTTATCGAGCGTCGTTTGCGCGGCGTCGTATTTCGCCTGGACGATCTTGACCGTCTGGCGCGGTTTCTTTTTCCAGAAAAACATGGTCGGATAACTCGTGGAGTTGAAAGAAGTAAGAGCGACAGCGAGAAAGAAAGACGCCCGAAAATAGAACTTGCAGGAATCGCAAATCGGGCGTATAATGAAGGGCGAACTTAGTCATGCTGAAATCGTTCACCAATCATCTGCAGATACGATGGCTTCCACAGAATTGACAACCCCCTACTATTTTTCCGAGGAGGTCTTATCAAAGGCCAAGACGACGGCTGAGGCCATCGCCCGCTCGGAGACCGGCCTTCCCGATCCCAATCTGCTGACCGGAATTCATGAACTGGTCGATTTGCTCGAAGTCATGACGGACGGCCAGCGGGTCACGCTTATCCCCGTGCAATCGGAGCTCGACCCGGAACATGCGGCCGAGGTGCTCGGCTGTTCGGTATCGTACTTTGTCAAACTCTTGGACGCCGGCGATATTCCGTTTCGAAGCCTGGACGGAATTCGCCTGGCACGGCTGGAAGACATTCTGCAATACAAGCAGGAAAAGAAACGTTTGCGACAACAAGTCCTGGCCGATCTTGTCCAGGAGGCCCAGGATTTGAACATGGGGTACTGATGCACACGGTTGTCTTCGACGCATGTATTTTATATCCGGCTCCGCTGCGCGACTTGCTGATGCAGTTGGCCCTTTCCGATACGTTTTCTGTCAAATGGACGGAAAGAATTCTCGACGAATGGCGGATATCCTTGCTGGCAAACCGCCCCGATCTTCAACCGGAGCGGTTGCAGCGGACTTGTCAACAGATGAATGCGCATGCCATTGACGCTCTCGTCGAGGATTACGAACACCTGATTGAAACGGTCCTGCTGCCCGATCCCAACGACCGGCATGTGCTCGCCGCCGCCATTCACGCCGGCGCATCACTCATCGTCACGATGAACCTCAAGGACTTTCCGCCCGGCGTTCTGGAGCCGTTGCATATTCGTGCCTTGACCCCGGACGCATTCATTTCGATGTTGATCGAATCCGCTCCGAAAGTCGTCCTCCAATCGGCACGGATCGTGCGAAGCGGACTCCGACGACCGCCGAAAAGCGCCGAAGAATATTTGGACACATTGGAAAATCAACGTCTGCCGCAAACGGTCGCGTTTCTTCGAGAGCATCAATCGGAACTGTAAGGCCGGAACATGGATACCATTCCCGCTCAAAATGCATTTACCGTAGATCAGGCGGTTGTGTTGCTCAGCATGTCGGAAGCCTGTGTCATTGAGTTGCTTGACAACGACATCCTCGAGTATCGTGAACTAGACGGACAACGTTTGATCCGACGTGAAAGCCTGCTCGACTACGAATCCGAATCGCGTGGAATGCGGAAAGCGGCGGCTGAAATCACACGACAAGCCCAGGAATCGGGCTTCTATGATTGACGGTGTCGAAGATCATATCACGGAAATCTAAACGGTCCCGTCCGGGACGATTTGGGCGAAATGCAGGGCGCCGAATCCTTTTCGACCTGCCTTCTTCGCGTTGAGATGCTTGTCCGCGTCGATCAGGTCTTTGATCGAATGCTGTTCGACGCTGCCGGAATCGCCGGCCACTTTCTTCGGCCCTTTCGCGTTTTCCAGAATCACGTCGGCCAGGGTCGGCTGTTCGCCGGAGGGAGCGATCTGCGGATCGCCGCTGGGTGTTTCACTGCTCATAATGACGGATCAAAATAACACAGAGGATCTCGACGGAACGTTCGGTCATGACGACCTCGTCTGCTTCCATGTCCGGGAGATTGTGAGGCAGGACGACTTCCTTGCCGTCGTGCTGAATAATCAATTTGACGTTTGCGGGTTTGAAATCGAGGTCGCCCATAGGCAGGTTCCTGTCGGGGTGGATATGTTGCATGACCGACACGCTCATTTTCGAACGAATTCATGAGTCGCGTTCCTTTCATCTTCTATATCGCGGGGCGACCGAAATGTTTTTCAAAAAAATTTTCGCTAGACGTGGATTCCGCGTTCCTGCATGATTTCGGACAGGACATAGCGTTTCCGTTCCCGCTTCTGCCGTGTTTGCAGGATGGCCAGTTCGCAGCCCTGGATCGACGCGCCGACCGCGCAGCCGACCAGACAGTCGAACCAGTGGTTGTCGGGCCGGCTCGCACGCAGCTTCCACTCGTCCACGACCCGGTCGTTCGCCATCGTCTTGATCCGATATTCCGAAACGAAATGTTCGGCCAGCAGCGTGTGGACTTTCGGTTCGTGGCCGAAGAGCGACAGACAGCCGGGATCGCCGATGCGTACGGCCAGCCGGTGATGCACGAACGATTTCCAGAAGTTCGTGTCGATCAGCGCGTGACGGACGGCGCGCTTGCCGGTCGTGTTCGGGATCCGCCAGTGCTGGCCGACCCGGTCGCCTTTCTGCCTGCGGTAATCGGAGAAGGGAACACTGGACGCCCCGACATACATGCCGTGCGACGGGGTCAGGACGGCGGCATGCCGCGACTGGCGGCAGAACTGGTAGACGACGTCCGTGGTCTGGCCCCAGTTCGCGTCCACCAGGCAGCGTTCGATGCGCATTTCACTCCCGTCTTCACGATGGTACGCACGGTCCAGCCGCTCTTCGGCCAGCGATTCCAAGGCCGAATAGATCGATCCTTCCAGGCCGGCGCCGGGCGCATGGGCGGCGATCGTCCTCTGTAGATCGCGCAACGTAAAATATTGACGCTGCTGATCCGGCCAGGTGCCGTAGTCGACCACGAACCCGTTGAAGTTCGATTCCCACGCGGCGATCAGCCAGAAGAGCGCCTTCTGCTGTACGTCGACGAACATGGTCAGGTGCGACGCTTCGTGCGGCACGACGCCGCGCTGGTGCCCGTTCGTCTTTTCCGCGATCTCCTCGGCGCTCATCATCTCCTCGCCGATCACGTCCACGATCGGCTCGTTCTGATACTCGGCCATGAACGCGGCCTCGTCCCGCATTTTCAGGTTCATCGCATGCTGGATCGCGGACAGCTCGTCTTCGTTGAACCGTTCCGGCCACGCGACCCGGGCGCCGGCGTCCATCTCGTCCCGATGCTCGGCGTAATACTTCGTCGCCTCGCTCCCGTCCCCGTCGTTCCGCAGCGAGTCGGCCCGGATCTCGCAATACCGGGCCCAAAGCCGTTCGCTGCTCGGGAAGGCGTAGATCAGTTTCGTGCGTTCGCCCTGCCAGTCCGGATGCTTTTCGCGGTCGAGGATGTTGTCCGCCATATCACCGGGCCGAATAACCGTACAGGCCATGAGCCCGGCAATCTTTTTTCCGGGCCCGGCCATGCCGAGCACGTCGCCGGCCAGGATACCTTCGCGTCGCATCGACTGCGATTGCGACCAGGCCGATTCCGACGTCTGCGGGTCGTCGATCAGGACAAGCTGCGGACGCACGATCTGGCCGTCCGGCCGGGCATACTGCTGGCCGCGAATATCGGACCCTTTCATGCCGGAACAGGAAATCACGACGCCGCTGCCCGCCGAACCGTCGATGGTCGGCAGGACCACACGGTCGGAGACCCATTCGATCCGGGTCGGCTGGCCGTGATATTTCTGGCCTTTCTGCCGATGCACGATCCGTTCGAGACAGCGGATCGGGTAACAGATCTCGGGAAAATCGGCCAGGAGCAGTTCGTTCGTTTCCAGCCACGTTTTAATCGTTTCCAGCAGGTCGCGTGACTTCTCCGCGCTGGCGGCGACGAGACAGACGAAGGGCGTCCAGCCGCCGAAGGAGGCCCAGACGACCGCGAGCAGGCAGAGCGACGTCTTACCGGTCGCACGCGGCATGGCCACGGCGAACAAGCCACCCGTCTTCACGGCCCGTTCGATCTTTTCGATGACCTTCAAATGGTCCTGCGACCAGGTCAGGTAGAATACGTCACGAAAATACGACTCGCAGAAAAACTTGAACGAATGAATCGACTGTTCCTTGCGCTCGAGGTCCGCGACGGGCGGGAGGTCGCCGATATCCTGTGCCGTACGCACCATCTCGGCGCTCTTCTCGGCCATTCGCCGTTTCTTCTCGTCGTAATCGGCCGGCGCGTCTTTCGGGTTCATGTATTCCAGGGTCAGCCAGGCGGCGTACTGGAACAGGTTGATGGTTTTCTCGGTGCCGATCGTATAGCCGGCGTGATTGCGGTGCCGCATGAGCCGGGTATCGGTCAAAACGGTCCCGAATCCCGCCGTGTTCAGAATGCGCATCAGTTCGGCGGGACGGATCGCAAGGGGATTGATCGAAGCCATGAAGGTGCCTCCGGAAAAAGAATGACTGGCGTTGCGGCGGACAGGCAGGACGTCAACGTCCGCCCCGGCTCACGGCGTCGGCCAGGTAAGCGGTGTAATGAATCAGGTTGACGGTGTCCGCCGTCGAAAGGAGGTTGCCTTCCTCGGCGATGGCGCGCACCTGCTCCTCGTTAATTTCACGCCGGTAGGCGTTCGAGAGGAGCCGTGCGAGATTGGAGGTGGAGAGAGCGGTCAGGTCGACCGGGTCGTTGCTTGGTTGGGACATAATGACCCTCCGAAAAATGTGGAAGAATTGACCGCGATGTCGGCTTGAATTCGTGCCGGCTACCGGTACATTCGTAGGGTGGGAGGAAAACAAATGGATTTATCAAGCCTGAAACCGGGTATGCTGCTGGTGGTGCGACCGACCTATTGGGGGCAGCAACAGCAATACCCGGTGCGAGTCGAAAAGAAGAATCCGGACGGAACATGGGTTTCACGATCGCTCACGACGGCCAAAAAGGTCAAGATCGAGAATTCGTCACAAATACTCGATACACTGACGCCGGAAGAGGTCGTCGGCATTGCGCAGGGCGTGCTTCCGAAACGGCGGGTCGTCCAGGGCGACCGGGTGGCGACCGACAGCCGTGAAGCGATGCCCGGCCAGCAATTGGGCCGCGAACCGCAGCGCCGGTCGAAAGAAAAAGGCGCCGTGATCCGCAAGCCGTCCAAGCGAAAACCGACGCCGGCGCCCCTGACGAAAGCGGGGCAGGGAAAGAAAGCCGTCCGGGTCGTCACGATCTACACGCGCCTGACGATCCTCGAAGCGGCGCAGCAGGTCTTGCTCGAAGAGCGCCGGCCGATGACCACGCGCGAAATGATCGCCGTCGCGGAAGAAAAAGGATACTGGAAAAGCGCCAAAGGCGCCACGCCGTGGGCGACCCTGACCGGGGCGATCCGGCGCGAGCTGGAAACCGAAGGCGACAAATCACGCTTCGTCCAGTCGGAGCGCGGCAAGTACGTCGCCCGATAAGAATTCTTCCGGTTCGAGGTAAGTGATCGGCATGCACTTTTCGCGTGCCGTCTCGATCTCCGCCGCAACGCCGCGCGACGTATCCCAACCGGGAATCTTGAGTACGGCCAGCACATCGCACAGTTCCAAAATCGGGAGGTCTTGCGCCATCCAGAATTCGTGGTCCGTCGCGTACAGTTCGCCGTAAGCGGCGACGGGCACGCTGTGCGAAAGCGGGCTGAATACGACGATGCCTTTCTCCATCAGGCGCGCCGCCGCGACGCACGCGGCTTCGAATCGGCGGATCATCATGTCATCGGAAGGATGACTATAAGGCGCTGCAAGGTAATACAACATGATAGAACACCTTTCTGCTAAGAAATGGGGAACATGGAATAATTCGAGAATTCCTTCGAATCTTCCGGAATGGCGCTTGATCCTTCCGCGTTCGATGGTAATGTGTCACACAATCCACGGCGGGTGACGCCGGGAGCGCAACAATAAAACCGTTTCAAACCAGCAGGAGAAGCAAACATGAAAGCGACGAACATCCACATCGGGCACGATTACCAGGTCACGCAGGGACGGGGCAAGTCGATCGTCCGGGTCACGGCCCACGACATCGCCGGCGGCGCCTGGACATGCCGCACGGAAAAGGGAGCCGAGATCACCGTGAAAGACGCCAAGCGTTTCCTCAAGGCGGTCGCTGCACCGGCGAAAACGGGCGGACTCGGCCGGATGGTCGGGAAACTGACCAGCGTCCTGACCGGCAAGGGAAAGAAAGACGACGACACCCGGGAGGAATCGACGTCGAAGAAGCGGGGCGTCCCGCCGAAAGGGAAGATGAGCGCCGTGGACGCCGCCGCGCGGGTGCTCGACGAGGTCAAGGAACCGCTGAACGTCAAGCAGATCGCCGAAATCGCCGACCGCTTGAATTACTGCGAGCTGCCGGGCGCGACTCCGAGCGCGACCATTTCCTCGGCGATCCAGAAGGAGATCAAGGACAAAGGCGGGAATGCGCGGTTCGTGCGAACCGAACGCGGCAAGTACACGTTCAACAAGAACGCGACCTGATCCCGAACGCAACCGTAACGGATGATTGAATGCACGTTAACAACGACAAACAAGGAGAACGACGATGGGCTATGAAAAACACCTGATCGGAAGCACCTGCGAAATCGCGGTCGGCAAGAACAAAGTGGAAGTCACGGTGATTTCCCACGACGAGAAGAAGGGCTATAAAGTCCGGTACAAGAAGTCGGGTAACGAAACCTTCGTCAAGGACGCCGGACGGCTGCGGCTGCTCGACGGCAAGGAGAAGGCCGAACCGAAAGCGAAGCCGTCGCCGGCGAAGGACAATAACGGTACGAAATCCGCGAGGAAGCCCGGTTGCCTCGACGCCGCCGCAGAGGTGCTCGCCCAAGACCCGAAAAAGACGATGAACGCGAAGGAAATCTTCGAAGCGGTCAAGGCGGCGGGGCTGTGGGATTCCGACGCGGCCACGCCGTGGGCGACCATCTCCTCGGCCATCGGCCGCGAAATCGACAAGAAGGGCGATCAATCGCGCTTCCGTAAGGATTCCACCGGGCAATTCGGCATCAATCCGAAGAAAAAACCGGCTTGAATCCGGCCTCTTTCCGCCTGAAAAACGGCTCTTTCCAGAGTCGTGTTTCAGAAGTGAGGAAAAAACCAAAAAAATATTCAAAATATTTGAAAATAAGGGGTTAATTAGCGTGTTTTGTTTTTGTTTTTTTGTAATGTGTGTAGCGATGCGGCGAACGAAACCGCAGCGCAACAAAAACCCCAAAACAAGGAGACAGGACCATGAACGCAAGCGAATTGACCTTCGGCATCGAGATCGAAACCACCGTCAGCACCGAGACCGTTCGCCGCGAACGGATGAGCATCGGGAGCTACCATCGCGGGATTCAGGTGCCCTACCTGCCGCAGGGCTGGAAAGCGGAACGGGACGCTTCCATCGACGTGACCGCCGGCCGGACGGCCTGCGAGATCGTCAGCCCGGTGCTCCGGGGCGAGGACGGGCTCCGGCAGGTCTTCGAAGTCCTCCGGATTCTGAACGAAAAAGGGCACCGGGTCAACGCGAGCTGCGGGGTCCACATCCACATCCAATTCGACCCTTCCTGGACGGCGGACAAACTCGCCAAACTGATCGGGATCGTCGCCTACCTCGAAAAAGGGATCTACGCGGCGACGGGAACGAAACGGCGCGAACGGGGAACCTACTGCAAAGGGGTCCGCCGGCACCGCGACGCCGCGAGCGCCCAGACGCAGATGCGGAACCAGCGATACCACCTGCTGAACATCATGCCGCTCGCCAACCGGGCACGAAACGCGGTCGAATTCCGGGCTTTCTCCGGCTCGCTGAACGCGAAAAAGATTCTCGGCTGGATTCAACTCTGCCTCGGGATCGTCGAACGAGCCCTGACGACCAAGCGCCTGCCGAAATGGACGCCGAGCCCGGCGCGCGGCGGCTGGAAGAAGGACGGCGAAGGCGCCTCGGAGATCGAGCGGCTGATGGGCTACCTCGGTTGGGGCGAAGGCTACGCCCGAACCAAAGGCGGCAAGCAATACGGCTGGATCAGCGACCTGATCCCGCAGGACGAGATTCGAAAGGAATTCCGCAGACTGGCGAAGGAATACGACGCGGAAAACTAAACCGCGAAGCGGACTCCCGACGACCGGGACCACCCGCAGGGGCCGCACGACGGCCTCTGCGGGCGCTTCCGCTTCGAAAGGGAAACCGATGCCATGACGGAAAACGACGCCATTAAACGGGAACGTCGCTGCAGAATGGAAAAGGAGAATATTTTCGTACATCCGTACCGATTTCCCTTGATGTTCCGGCGTTCAATGGTAATGTGTGACTCGCGGGACCGGACGGGCCGGCTTTCCGCACCGGCAACAAAACAAGGAGCCCCAACATGATGCAAGCCCACGAAATGACCTTCGGAATCGAAATCGAAACCAGCGTCCCCCAAGAAACCCTGCGACGTGAAAACATGCGCATCGGCGGTTACCACCAGGGAATCCGGATCCCCTACCTCCCGCCCGGCTGGAAGAGCGAAGGGGACAGTTCGATCAGCACCGTTTCGCATCGACGCGGCTGTGAAGTCGTCTCGCCGATCCTGCGGGGCGAACCGGGCATCCGGGAAGTCGTCGACGTGCTTCGAATCCTCCGGGAGAAAAGCCATGCCGTCAATCCGAGTTGCGGCGTCCATATCCATATCGGGTTCGATCCCGCATGGAAAGCGCAGAAACTCGACCGGCTGATCAAAATCGTCGCCTACCTCGAAAAAGGCATCTATGCCATTACCGGAACGAAAAGACGTGAGAACGGCTCCTACTGCCAGGGCATCCGCAAACACGGCGAAACGCGCAGCGCCAACTTTCGTATGCGGCAGGAGCGCCGGCATCTGCTGAATATCCGGAACTTGGAAACGGGCGCGAAGCCGACCGTCGAGTTCCGGGCGTTTTCCGGTTCGCTGAACGAAACGAAGATCGTCGGCTGGATCCAGCTCTGCCTCGGCATCGTCGAACGGGCCTTGCATACGAAACGCTTGCCGAAATGGACGCCCAAGCCACCGAGCGGGGGCTGGCGCAAGAAGGGCGAAGGGTCGGCGGAGTTGGAGCGGTTGATCGGGTACCTGGCATGGGGAGAAGGCTATGCCCGGACGAAAGGGGGCAAGCAATACGGCTGGGTTTCCGATATCGTGCCGCAGGAAGCCGTGCGAAAGGAATTCAGGCGGCTGGCGAAAAAGTACGATGGACTTTCCTGATACGATAAAAACGAACAACAACGGTAAAAGCCATGAGCGGGAAGAAATCGACAACGGAATTTTCATCATGCCCCTGCGGGTTTCCGGCAGTCTATGAAAGAACGGCGAACGGGCATCACCGGGTCTCCTGCGGGTGCGGCCGGAACACGGTCGGATTGACGCGAAAAGAAGCTATCGACCGATATAACCGATCCGTAGACCGGCGCAACAAATATCTTGAGCATCTCCGCGAGACACCGAATCCGCGACGGTTGACATGCCTGTGCGGAGCCAAACCGCTCCTGGAAAAAGTCCCGGACATCTTCTGCTGTTCCTACCGGGTACAATGCATGGACTGCTTTGAACGGATACGGGACCGCGTTTTCGATACGCCGAAGGAAGCGAATATCGCGTGGAACCTGCACATCGAACGAAAACAGGAACTGAAACGGAAGACCGAAGGTGGACGCGATGTATGAGTTAACGTGCGGATAACGGCGCCTGCTTCGGTGCCGTTTTTTTGATGGAAAAAAAGAAGAAAGACCACACAGGCATCGCGGCCCGGAAACAAGGAGCCTGGCGACCGCAAGATCGCGTCGGCAACCGTTCCGCAAACTTCCTGTGTGGCTGTTCTATCCTTGAAACACCGGCCTCCGGAGCGAGGCCGGGCATCGGACGTCCCTGCCGACGGGTCGTCCTGACCGATTCCCCGTCATTATACTCCGTCTTCGCCGGAAGGCAAGAAGTCGCCGGCCGAATCCGGCCGTTCTTTTTCCCCGGCCTGGTTTTCACGGACGGAATCGAGCAGTTCGATCAAGTCCGATTCGTCCATCGGGTGCAGGATGAGGAAGCCATGGAAAAGCGCCCGGTAAAGGCAAATGGCGGTGTCGAGATCGCCGTAGTGGATCGGTTCGTCGTTGCCGGATTCATCGTTCGGGCGGCACGGTCTGAGTTCGTCGTAAACTTCTTTGATCCGCTGGTAAAGACCGTCGATGTCTTTCAGCAGGAGCCGGTATTGCTCGTCCGGCGGCAGCGTCTCTTCACGATGCCGCAACAGGTCCACTAATTTTTTCGGGGACATGGTCGTTCCTTTCTCTGTAGAAATATCGTATCAGTTAAGCTGCGGGTCGGTCGACTCGCGACGGGCTTCTTCCCTCTTGCACTCCACGTACTCCAGGGCCAGACGCCGCAGTTCGTCCAGGTCGGGGATCGGGAAACCGGCCGCTCGCGCACGGTCCAGGTCGTCTTGCGAGACGGTCATGTAACGGCCGTACAATTTCAGGATGGCCGCGTCGCCGTGCTGGATCAGGTACCGGACCGCCGCGTCGAGCGTCGCGTGCGGCGTTCCCGAAATCATGTGTTCGTCCGGTCGTTGCATCGTTTTCTCCTCCATCGTGTTTGGTCTCGTGGGT
>JBEBTM010000094.1:0-11057 GCA_040393745.1 Thermogutta terrifontis
CGCCCATGGCCGCCATGGTGAACAGCAGATTCGTGAAACCGATGATCACGGGGAAGAAGAAAGCCGTTTCCTTGCTCGCGCCGGCGATGGTGAAAATTTTCGGGGCATAATACAGGATCGCATTGATGCCCGAAAGCTGGTTAAAGGCGGCCATGCAAATCGCGAGCATGATCGGGAAGCGGAGCCGATGCGTGAAGAACGGTTCCTTGCCGTTTTGGTTTTCCTCGGCGATGGCGTCCTGGATGACCTTGATTTCTTCGTCGACTTCCCGACCCTGGTCGGTCCCCAGCGTTTCGAGAATAGGTCGGGCTTTGTCGATCCTGCCTTTGCCGATGAGCCAACGGGGACTTTCCGGCACGATAAAGAGCAACAGGAAAAACGCGGCGGCCGGAATCGCTTCCACGCCGAACATCCAGCGCCATTCCGAGCCCGCGCCGATGTAGCCGGACAGGAATTTGGAATACGCCGTGGCCTGCATGCTTTCGTTGTGAACCAACATGATCAGGAAATTCGAAAAGAAGGCGAGCAGGATGCCGAAGACGATGTTGAATTGCGTGAAGGCGACGAGCAGGCCGCGGCGCTTGGCGGGCGAAATTTCCGCCGTGTAAAGAGGCGAAACCACCGAGGCGGCCCCCACGGCAATGCCGCCGAGAAAACGAGCCGCGACAAAAAGATACCAGTCGCCGACGGAGAGTGGGCCGGTATTCCAAGGGCACGCGCTGCCCACGGCGGAGACGAAATAGAAGACCGCCATGATGATCAAGGTCGGTTTACGTCCGAAGTAATTCGAGGGAATCTGCGCCGTGGCCGCCCCGAGAATGGTTCCGATGAGTGCCGATGCGGCGGTAAAGCCAAGCCACCAATCGTTGAGCAGGAATTCCGTTTTGAGCGAATCGACGGTCCCGGAAATGACGGCGGTATCGAATCCGAAAAGCAAACCGCCCAAGGCGGCAATCAGGGCGCTTCGAACAACCAGGGCGGATGATTTCATTTTTGGGATTTGGCGAAAAAAAGGGATTCTCCATAGTTTAGAGGGCAGCCGGGCGGGCGTCAAGAAGCGCGGTGCGAAATCAGGACCCTTGAGAAATTCACGCCTTCGGGTATACTACGCAAATCATTTCCGCCGAATACGGTTTCCTACATCGTTCCCATTCATGACCTCGAATATCGTCGAATCGCTGCGTTGGAAAAAATTTCCCGTTCTGGACAAGGGTTTCGTCTGTCTCGTCGACGTGATGGGCGACGATTCCGCGATTGTTCAGGCCGCCCGGGTCAGTTATGGCGAGGGCACGAAAAAAGTGTCCGACGACCGGACTCTGCTACGGTATCTCCTGCGACACCAGCACACGACACCGTTTGAAATGGCCGAAATCAAACTGCTCGTCCGAGTCCCCATGGACTGCTGGCGGCAATGGATTCGTCACCGGACCGCATCGGTCAACGAATACAGCACGCGCTATTCGATCGCCATGGACGCCGCTTACGCCACCGGGCCCGACGGCTGGCGGATGCAGTCGACCACGAACCGGCAAGGCAGCGAAGGCGGCGTGGATGAAACCTTGGGTCGGCAGCTCACCGAAGAAGAAACCGAATTCCAGCATCGGGCCCGGGAACTCTACCAAAGCCGGATCGACCGCGGCGTAGCCCGGGAGCAGGCCCGCAAAGATTTGCCGCTTTCGACTTACACCGAAGCGTACTGGAAAGTCGATTTGCATAACCTGTTGCGTTTTTTGTCGTTGCGAATGGAACCGAATGCGCAGTACGAAATCGTCCGGTATGCAACGACCATCGGCGAGGAAATCGTTCGTCCGCTGTTTCCAAGCTGTTGGGAAGCGTTTTTGGATTACCAACTCGGCTCGCTCCGTTTGAGTCGGCTCGACCAGGACGTGATCCGGCGTCTGAGCCAAAACGGCACGCTCCCCGCCGACCGACAACAGTTCCTGGCCGCCCAAGACCCGGCCTGGCAAGATTTGGAACGAAGCCGGGAGCGCGAGGAATGTTACGAAAAACTGCAGCGACTGGGACTTGTGAAGGAATAGCGAACGCCGCGTCCCAAGCATCACCAGTTCGCTCCGTCGGTGCGATATTGCCTTTCGGACTCCAATTCGAGGTAAATCACCCCCTGTTGCAGGCGAAGTTCCTCTTCCGTGACCACGCCGCATTTTCGTTCGTTTTTAACGCCGGAATCATAAACGAGAATTCGTACGTCCTTCGCGTTTTCCGGGAGAATATCGAAACGCCAGCGTCCGTCTTGGTCGGATATGACTTGATGCCAATGATCGGAAGACCATTTTCTGTCGGGCTCCCCCGCGCCGCCCCATTGGGGTTGGCGAAATTCCAGATACACCGTCGCGCCCGCCGACGGACTTCGGTCCAGGTCGACGACCCAGCCCTGAATGCTGCGAGGCCGGACCAGCGTGACGGTTTGTTCTTCAGGGATTTCGCGGCCGACCCGGCTTCCATTATTGGCGGTATACCAGGAATATTCCCGCATGACATAGCCCGCCAGGGAAAGCCGGAGCGTCGCGCCCGTGATAGTTGCCGAATCGAAGTTGCTGAAATCGAAACTCAAAAGCCCCCGGGAATCCGACGTCGCGGTCGCTTCGAACAAACGCTCCTCGCCCCGGTACCGGGTTTCACAGAGTCGGATTTTAGCCCGAACGCCGGGTAGGGGGCGTCCCTGGACATCCTGAAAACGCAGGCTCATCGTTTCCGGCAGATCCCAATCAAGCCCCGACGGAAGACGCTCATCGCCCGGGGAAAGTTCGAGCCGCTTCAGAACGACGGTTCGCTCTTCGCCGTCGGCTCGAAGCCAGATTATATTTTCCGTGCCATAATGACGAAGTGTCGCCTCGGGTGTTTTGTCTTTTTCACGGTCACTCGATTCGAAGGGATCGTCATCGGACGCGCCGATTTCGGCCTCGCCCAGTTCCGACAAGTACGAAAATTCATACCGTCGCATGAAGCCGCGACCGACGGTCTTTTTTCGAGTTACGATTCTCAACTTTTCCGGCTCTTCGCTCGCTTCGGCCCAAATCCAGCGACCTTGGGCGTCGGATTGATAAGACATCACCACATCGGGATGCTCCCTTTTCCAAGTCGAGATCGCCACGCCGGGAACGGGCCGGCTCTCTTCATCCACGAAACGCAAACGCATCGGCCGGGCGTCGGGGAGCGTGAAATCGAACATGCGCAAATGCGGAACTTTGATCGGGATGGATACGCGACGAAAAACCGTGGCCTTGCCGGGATAACAGATTTCCACGGTTTCGATCGTCTCCGGCAGATCGTCCAAACGGTAGACTCCGTGCTCGCCCGTGGTTGCCGTAACGACATGGCTGCATGTCATGGTTCCCGCCTTCCCGCAAACCCGAAGATGAACTTCGGCGCCGACGAGGGGCTTCCCGTCGCAGTCGGTGATCCTCCCGGTAACCGTACGGGAACCCCGGACAAGGGGAATGCCAAAGACGCATTCCTGCGGGTCTTCACGGAAAGGAGTGCTCATGGAAACCCGAAACACACCGGAAACGAAGCGGGTCGAGGAACTGAAATCCTGGGCGGTCATATTTTTGGATGAATAACCGTCGGCATGCACGAGGAGCCGAAGGTCGTGCGGGCGGTCAAGCCAAGGCGGCAGGAAAATCATCTCCAGGCCCCGGGCGAGGCTCGCGGCGTCTGTTTTCGTATCGAAAACGAGAAATTCGACGTCGTTTTCATTCACGAAGAGCCGTATCCGAACGGAACCGGGAATCGCCCGGTCGAAACGGTGGGCGACCGTCAACATTCCAGGAACGATATATCGAACCCGGTGCTCGGATCCGAGTTTAATGCAATCCGCGGCGTCCCCGGCGAACACCGTGGAGCCAACGACGAACATGAATAAGACGAGGATGAGGTGATTCATGAGGGCATTGCGATACGATAAATTGGCCGTTTTTTATTTGTAAACGACGCGTTTCGCTTTGCCATCGTGGCGGGGAAGCGCGCCCGGTTTGAACACGTCACCCTTGGGAGAGAAACCGAGCCGCTCTTTCAAGTGCTTTTCGACCATGTACCCCGTGACCGATTCCTCGGCTTCCACATGGACTCGCACGTCGCGCACACCGTCGATTTCCTCGATGATAATCTGATATTGCGGCAACACGCCGGGAATTTCCATCAGGGCATCCTCGATCTGTTTCGGGAAGAAATTCACGCCCTTGATAATCAGCATGTCATCGGTCCGGCCCACGATTCGGGCTATCCGCAGATGGGTTCGACCGCAGGCGCATTTTTCCCGGGAAACGATCCGCGTCAAGTCACCCGTACGGAATCGGATCACCGGCAGCGCTTGCCGGGTCAATGACGTCACGACCAATTCGCCCGTCTCGCCGTCGGGGACCGGCTTGCCCGTGGCCGGGTTCACGATTTCCACGATATAATGGTCCTCCCAAACGTGGATGCCGTCATGGGCCGGACAGTCCATACCGAGCGTACCCACGCCGCCGGTCTCGGTCATGCCGTAAATATCGAAGGCTTCGATGCCCAGACTCTGTTCGATCCGCCGACGCATACCGTCGGAAAAACTTTCCGCACCGAAAATGCCGATTTTCAATTCCGGCAATTCGACCTTGATTTCCCGCATGATTTCCACGATTCGAACCGCATAAGACACCACGCCGCAGAGAATTTTCGTCCCGAAATCTCGGGCCAACCGGATTTGTCGTTCCGTGTTGCCCGAACCCGTGGGAAGAACGAACAGATCCGCCATCCGCGCACCGTGGTACATGCCGAAACCGCCGTTGAAAAGCCCGAAGGACGGCGTGATCTGGACCGCGTCGCCGCGCTGGGCGCCGGCCATGACGTAACAGCGTGCCATGCACTCGGCCCACTGATCCAGGTCGTCCCGGGTATACGGCATGACCACGGCCGCGCCGGTCGAACCGCTGGACATGTGCATTTCTCGGATTTCTTTCCGGTCGACGCAAGACATTCCCAGCGGGTAGGTTTGTCGAAAATCGTCTTTGGCCATCATCGGAAGGTCTTCCAGGTGGTCCCGTCCCAGGAAGTCGGCCAACCGTGTCAGGCCCGCCTCGGCGAAACGTTTGCGATGATAGGCATTTTGCGTCCAAACCCACCGGACCGCGTCCAGGAGGCGTTTGCTCTGAAGGTGTCGTAGTTCGTCCGGAGATAATGTTTCCGCTTCGGAGTTGAAATAATGTTCCATAAGGCCATTTCGCCGACAAAGACTCGGTCGGCATTGATTTTGTGACAGTATCCTATTCCTCGTTCACTCGTTGGGAAGTTCGAAGATCATCGCTTCCTCGCCGCAAGTGACGATCCTTCGGCTATCAGGGCTCCAAGCCGGACGGCTATTCCACCAACCGTGTCCCATGCAATAAGCGGCGACCGTCCAGGAGTTCGTATCGACGATCAGCGTAAACTCACCGTTACTGTTCTTTCCGACGGCCATTTTTTTACCGTCGGGAGAAAAGACGACCGAAATGACATTACCGTGAAATCCTCCGATTCTTTCAACGGCTTCTCCGGTTCGAGCATTCCAGATCACGACCATATCGTCCGAGCTTCCGGTGGCAATCCAACGGTCATCCGGACTGACGGAGACGCAGGACACTTCCTCCGAATGTCCCTGGAGCGAGCGAAGCGGTTTCCATGTCATCGTGTCCCAAACAACGGCCGATCCGTCTTCCGAAGCGGTGACGAACCGAAGTCCCTGTAAAAAAAACGCCGCATCGCTGACTTTTTTCGTATGGTGGTCCAGTTTAGTGATCACCTCGCCGTTTTCGGCATTTCGAATGTAAACGATATTGTCGGTCGCCGCGGCGACCAGGCTTTCATCGGGAGAAACGGCAACCGCCCCCGTCCAACCATTTTCCTTCTTGTGCCAAACCATGGATTTTTGCCGAGGATTCCATAGGCAGACTTCACCTTCGGAGCCCCCGAAGACGACGAGATTTTTTTTGTTCAGGAAAACAACGCCGGTCCCGCGGGAATCCCCTCGCTTGGGAATTTCCGCGACGATACGCCCCGTTTTGAGGTCCCACAGACGGGCAAAATTGGCATAACCGTATGTTGCAATCGATAAACCATCAGCACTCCAGGCCGCACCGTACGCTGACTTGCTCGCTTGAGGAGGCTTGAGCTCACGGATCATTTTCGCCTGCGGAGTGACCGGCGTCCATGCACCGATTAAAACTTCCTTATGGGGCATATCCGCACGTTGCACCTTGAATTCCGTGTCTTCCATGTTCTGGAGCGTTTCAACAATCGCTCTTCCCTTGGCAGGATCACCGGTTCCGGCGATTTGATCCAAAAGCCGGGCCTGATCGACGTCTCCCGAACGCAACAGATCCCTGGAGTAAGCTTTCAGCGCCGTCGTGTAACGGGTCTTCGCCGCTTCCACGTTGCGGTCCAAGTTTCGTTTCGACGTCTGTGTACTCGTCGCTTTCGGCGCGTAGCTCGTCAGGACATGGCCCGTCTTGCCTTTGGTGTGCTCCAATTCCTTTTCGATTTCGCCGTAAACCTGGAGATCGCCGCGCCGCTTGGCCGAGGCCAGTTCCCTTTCCAGTTCGATTTGATACAAGCGTTTGGCTTTGTCGATGGCTTCATTAAAACGTGTTTCCGCTTCGACCATTTTCGGTTGCTTGAACAATTCTTCGCCCAAAAGAGAATCGATGCCGACGAGAAAAAGCAGACAAATGGCATTCATTGCATAATACTGTATTGGAAAACGCAACATGGATCACCCCTCTTTGTCGGAATCGTTTCTTGTTTGAAAAACAGGTTGACGATGAACCGCTTCTTTGGATACGGCCCACCGCTATTATAGATTTATCCCCTTGTTTCAACAAGACGCTTTCGGCGTTTATCTCCCAAGTTCCGCTTCCGCTTCATTTGGAGCTCTTGGCTCCCACTACTCTTCGAAACATTTGTTTTGTTACGATTTTTCATTCGACGATTCCCGCAGCGGGCGATACATCCAAAAAAATCTCAAATTTTCTCTTGACAAAAGCGGTTATCTCCATTATCTTCTCAGAAAGACTACGAGTGTAGTCGTCAGTATTCACATTTAACGTTATTTTTCATGACAGAACACACTAATATATCCACCTCCGAATGGGAAATCATGGAGGTTCTCTGGGACGAGGCTCCGCTGCCGGCGGCGGCCGTGGTCGAACGGCTTCGGGAACCTCGATTCGGACAACGAACTTGGAGTGTCAAGACGATTCGGACCTTCCTAGCCCGGCTGACCCAAAAAGGCTGCCTCACCGTGACGGAACAGCGAGGGATCCAGCATTTCACGCCCGCCGTGGACCGCGCCGCGACGGTTCGAACCGCGAGTCATTCCTTCTTGAAGCAATTTTTCGACGGCACGCTGTCCTCGATGTTCGCTCACTTCATCGGTCGGGAAGAAATCTCGCCCGAGGAACTAGCCGAACTGCGGCGCTTGCTGGCCGAAACAGACCCAAGCGATGAAACCGACACCCCGGAGCGTCCGCAATGACAAGCCTCGTTTTCGTACTCTTATGGCGGTCGGGCAAGGCGGCCCTGTTGATCCTGGGAATTTTCGTGCTGCGCCGACTGTTCCGGCATCGTTTGTCCCCGAGAGTGCGGCATGCCGTTTGGTTGATGGTTCCCGCGGTTCTTTTCGTCGCGATAACGGTTCCTTTGCCGGTGACGCCGGCGGATCGGCTCGAAATCCAACCGGTTCCCATGCCCGAATTCACGGTCCAGGCGGCTCTTTCTACGCCGGAATTCGAAAGCACACCCGTCGCGGCACCAGAGATCGCCGAAACGTTTCCCGTTGAGGAAGTCGGCGAAAAAACCGCCGCACAAACGGCGATTTCCATCCCGGCGTCAATTTTCACGCTCGTTTGGATATTCGGAACGGTTATGATCGGCGGGACGATTTTACTCCAGGCTTTGCGCGGCGTGAACCGGCTCCGTAAGAGCGTCCCCGTGACCGACGAGGCGGCCCTGCGGCTCTTCGAGGAATGCCGACGGAGCATCGGCGTTCGAAGCTGGGTCTTGCTCGCCGAGAGTCCGGAAATTCCGGCGCCGTTACTCGCCGGAGTGATCCGACCCGTGATCCTGTTTCCCGAGGGTCTGACAAGACGGCTCGATATCGAGAGTTTACGTCACATTTACTTACACGAACTGGCTCACCTGAGGCGAGGCGACCTTTGGACCGGCTGGCTCATGTCGTTTTGTCTGGCGGTCCATTGGTTCAATCCATTCCTCTGGTCGGCCATACGGCGTATGAACACGGATCGTGAAGAAGCCTGCGACATGATGGCCTTGAAATCACTGGACGCCGACGCGAGAATCGGTTACGGAAATACGCTCCTTGACATGGGCGAAACGCTCGCCCGACTTCCCCGGAAACTGTCTGCCGGTATCATGGCAGGCATCTTCGAAAACCCCCTGACGATGAAACGGAGGATTGAAATGATTCGACATCCCGAAACCCTGTCCCCGCTTTGGACCCGTGTTTTCCTGGTTCTTCTGCTCCTGGGTGTGACGGCCCTGATGGGCGAGGCGCAAACGAAAAAACCCGATGCCGCCAAAAACGAAACGGAAACATCCGCAGGCGACGACTTCGACAAAGACGATCCCAGCGAACTGTTCGAATCGGCCGCGAAACCGCTCAAGCCGGGTAAATATACCGGCGATGAGGCTAAAAAAATCGGCATGCAGGTTTTCGAACGGATTATCGAAACCAACCGACACTGGCTTTATGCGCCGAAATGGGACGCCAAACGCTGGACGTACACGTTCGCGGCTCAATTGGAATCCGGCGAGAAGATGGAAAAGAAAATGAAGATCGACCGCGAAGATCCCAAGTCTTCCTCGGCCTGGACCGATATCCGGGGCATCAGCCTGATCCCGGTTCCCCAAGGGCTTGCCGATTTCATGAGTTCGTCGGAAAGTTCGCTAAGCATCAAAAACGCGGAAGTGACGAAGACGCAGATCAAATTGCATTTCCAGTTTTCGGGCAACGATTCCGCGTTCCAGATGGCCGGCATGGGACTCGGCAGCTCGTTTTTTGGATTTACGTCCGGAAAAGCGGCCGAAGGAATGCTATACGTCAATCCGGCCGATTATACGCTCACAGGCGTGAAACTCGCTTCGGGCGGTTACGAAAAATACGGCGACTACGTCGCACTGGACGAAACGCACAAGGTTCCCCGGCGGATCGAGGTGGAATTCGTTTCGGGCAGGAATAAAACATATTTCGACTTCCGTTTCAAAGCGTACGAACCGGGCATTTGGCTTTTCGACCGTGGCGAATACAAACTGAACGGGCGGAAAACCTCAATCGGAAAGCTCGTCGATGTCACCGTCAACGACAGCGCGCCGGTGGAGATCGAACCGCCGAAAACCCGATAATACATCCATTTTACGACAGGATTTTTTCAGAAAGGCGCAGAGGAAATCTTTCTCGGATCGGTTGTATTTTTCTTCCTTTTTCGGGTATAATGAACTTGTGTTTGGATTTCCTCTATTTTCAATCGCTCTAACAAAGAGGTGCGCTTTATGACCAAGTTGACACGTCGTCGTTTCCTGGAAGATTCGCTTTTTGCCGCTTTTGCCGCCAGCGTCGCGGCCCATGGCGTCACGGGACCGGGAGCCTCTCCCGTCTATGCCCAGGCGTCGGCCAACGACCAGATCGGCGTAGCCATTATCGGGGCCGGCGGGCGAGGGGGCGACCACATCAACGCCTACGCCAAGGGACGGACGAAAATCCTATTCCTGTGCGATCCCGACATCAAGGCGGCCAAAGCCAAATGCGAGAACATCGAACAAAGATTCGGTTACAAGCCCGAAGCAATCGACGACTTCCGAAAGATCCTGGAAAACAAGTCGATCGACGCGGTCACCTGCGCGTCGACGAACCAGTGGCACACACTGACCGCTATCTGGGCTCTCCAGGCGGGCAAACACTGCTACATCGAAAAACCGATTACGTATAACATTCACGAGGGCAAGGCCATCGTCGCCGCGGCGAAAAAGTACGGAAAAGTGGTCCAGACGGGCACGCAATGCCGCTCGCACCGAAACGTGATCGACGTGGTTCAATTCATCCGCGACGGCGGGATCGGCGAGGTCAAATTCGCCCGGGGCCTGTGCTACAAACGCCGCAAAGCCATCGGACCCCTGGGAACGTACAAAGTCCCGGACGGGATCGATTACGACCTTTGGAGCGGTCCGGCTCCGATGACGCCGCCGACGCGGCAGCGGTTCCATTACGACTGGCACTGGCAGAGAATGTACGGCAACGGCGACTTGGGCAACCAGGGCCCGCACCAGACGGATATTGCCCGGTGGTTTCTGGACGTCAATCGTTTTCCGCAGTCGGTCATCTCTTATGGAGGGCGACTGGGTTACGATATTGAAAAGAAGGACCCGAAATATAAGGACGCCGGCGACGTGGCCAACACGGAAGTCTCGATTTACGATTACGGCGACAAATGCATGGTCTTCGAAACTCGTGGTCTTGAGACGCCCAACTGCAACATTCCGGTCGGCGAAAACCTGGGCACGCAGGTCGGTGTGATCGCTTACGGCAGCAAGGGATACGCCATCCAGGGATTTTCGAAACACCAGTCTTACAACCATTCGTTTGCGTACGATTTGGAAGGCAAGGAACTCAAGGCGTTCACCGGCGAGGGCAGTCACTACCAGAATTTCATCGACGCCGTTTTGGCGAACGATCCGACGATGGTTCGAGCCGATGCCCGGTGCGGTGCGCTTTCGGCGGCGGTCAGCCACCTGGGCAATATTTCATACTATCTCGGCGAGAACAACAAGGTTTCCGTGGACGAACTGAAAAAGGCGCTGGGATCGATCAAGTCGTTGGACGACAACGAAGCGACGCTGGCCCGAACGGTGAAACACATCGAAGACAACGGCGTGGACCTGAAGAGAACCCCGTTGTCCTTGGGTCCGTTGCTCAAGATCGACGTGGAAAAGGAAACCTTTATCGGCAACAAAAAAGCCGACGAACTGGCCACGCGGAATTACCGTAAACCGTACGTGGTGCCGAATCCGGAAGA
>JBEBTM010000095.1:0-11033 GCA_040393745.1 Thermogutta terrifontis
TAGGAGATTCCACTATGACACAGAGACGATTTGACGTTCCCCCGAGTGATTCGTTCTTTTGGTGCGAACCCGACGAAGACCCTGACCTGCCCTTCGGCCGGGAAGCGGAGGAAAGGCGTCAGAGGGACGAATCCCAGGCTGACAATGAGCCGTCTTGGATTCAGGCATTGCAGGACAAACGCCGGCGTGAACGGAAAGAGGAACAGGAAAAAGAATAACCGAACAAAAACAAGAGACGCCGTCTCGTTAAAAACAAAACGGCGTCTCTCAATTCGGGCAACACTGACAAGCATTGTACCATGAAACAGAATAATCGCAAGACGCAAACATTGACCATCGAATGGGTCAAGGAATTGGCAGAAGGCCGCGAAATCGATATTTTACGCGACGTCGCTGGGATTCCGGACGAAATCCTCGGCCAAGACAGACGAGAACATCCCTGCCCGAAATGCGGAGGCAATACCCGCTGCCGACTGTTGGATCGGGACAAAGGAGCCGTTTTTTGCAACCATTGCTTTAACGAGAAGAATGGCGACTTCATTGCCGCGGTTCAGCATTTCCGATCCGTCGACCTTCCGGAATCCCTTCGGCTCATCGGCGGGTATCTGGGCATTGATCCGACTTCGAACCCATTGGGGCCGGCGGAGTCCGGAAAAACGGCACCAAAGAAACTGGTCGGAACATGGCAGTACGTCAAACTGGACGGCACTCCCTGCTACCGGGTTAAGCGGTTCGAATGGGTCGAGAACGGCGAACCGAAAAAATCGTTCTTTCAAGAGCGGTTCGCCGGCGGGCAATGGCTCACCGGATTGAAAGACATCGAGCCTGTACCGTACAACTGGGCCGCTATTTCGGAATCACCGCGAACTCCTGCCTACATCGTCGAGGGTGAAAAGTGTGCCGACGCTCTCATCTCGATAAGGATCAGAGCAACGACGGCATCGGGAGGAAGCAATTCAAAACTCGACTGGTCAAAGTTTATCCTGGACCGTCAGCAAGTCGTGATTATTCCGGACAATGACAAACCCGGTTATGAGTACGCTCTGCGAGTGGCCGACCAGTTGCACGAAGGCCACGAAGTCAAAGTCGTGTTTCTTCCCGGCCTTGCTCCCAAGGGCGACATTGCCGATTGGATAGCCGCCGGCGGCACCCGGGAGGAACTGGTCCGGATCGTCAAGGAAACGCCGGTTTGGGACGGAAAGCCGTTTTTGTTTGAGGTTGAGAGGGAAGACGCGGAGCCGTTCGAAAAACCAAAGAAGCCGGCGAAAGGCTCCGTGGACGTGATTCGTCGCCCCCGCTTGATTGACCCGAACACGCTGGAGGAAAAAGAAACCGACTGGCTTTGGCCGAACAAAATCCCCTTGGGGGAGTTGTCGCTTCTCGCCGGCATGCCGGGGCAGGGAAAAACTTTCTGGTCCTGTTACATGACGGCTATTATCACCAACGGTTGGAACTGGGCCGATGGGACACCGTGCCCGCAAGGTTCGGTCCTGTTCTTTTACGGGGAGGATTCCATCGACAGGGTGTATAAGCCGCGTTTGCGAGCCAACGGGGCCGATCAATCGAAGGTCCGTTTTCTCGATGGCGTGGAAGTGTTACAGCCGGGCAAAGACGTTGCCGAAGTCGCTTTTTCCATCGGCAACGTGGAAGACATCGAAGCGGCCATCGTGGGTACGGAACGGGAAACCGGCTCCCCGGTTCGACTGGTGGTCATTGATCCGATTGCGAATTATTGGGGCGATGTTAAAGAGAACTCCAATGCCGAAGTGCGATCCGTCCTAAAGCCGCTCCAGCGGCTTGCGGAGCGAACTGGGGCCGCTTTCCTTTTGATTCTGCATACGGGCAAGGGTGATAAGGACCATGCCCAGCAGCGCGTTTTGGGTTCAACCGGAATCGTCGCATCGTGCCGGGCCGTTTGGGGACTCTACCCGGCTCCGGAAAAATGGCATCGGTATTTCGCCCCGGTCAAGGCGAACGGCTGCATTGAGCCGACAACGGTTGAATTTACCATCGACCGGACAGCCGGAGGGCAAGTCCAGATTGTCAGTGGGTCGCTTGAAATGACCGGCGATAATATCGAATCCGATCTTCGCAGCCTTCGGCAACAGCGGGGGCCGAAAGCGGAAAAACTGGAAGAATGTTGCGACTGGCTCCAAGAGTTTTTGCGGGCAGGGGAAAGACCCGCAAACGAGGTCATGGAAGCCGCTGAGGAAGCTGGATTCTCCAAAGGGACGATACGCCGGGCAAAGGAAAGTTGCGGCGTTGTCTCCCAAAAAGAGACGTTTTCCAAGCGGTGGATATGGACTTTATTTTCTACTCCCGATGAAGATGCGCAAGTTTCCCAAAACAAGGAAGATTCCGAGAACTTGCGCATCTTTAGTCAGTCCTTACAGGGAAAGGAGTTACGTCGAAACGAGGACCAAGATGCGCAAGTTGTTCCTATATACAAACAACTTGCGCATCTTGGAGAAATCACCGTCCAAAATGAGCCTTCGGCCCCTCCATCGGAAGCCGAGGAACCGAGACTTGAGCGGCCCCGACACTGCGAACCTGAACGACATCAATTTTGACCAAAAACGGAGGAACCATGAGCATTGACATCAAGAGCGTGAGACCTTGGCAGGGGCAAGCCCAGCGATACTGGGCCGCACGGGACGCCATGGAAAAGTACACCAGGCAAGGCTACGTCTTTGAACTCAATGCCGCCGGCGACGGCTTTGAAATCTTGTCCTATGCCCTTGACGAACAGGGAGAGTATATCCCGGTCCCTCCGGCGATTCTGGAGGGAGTAGCCGAGCAGCGGGAGTTGATCCTACGCGGGCTCCTTGATCGGCGTGAAAGTCTGAAACGGATTACGGCAATCTGGATGGAACATGATCCTGAGTATCGCGCCATGTACGGTCCCAAGCCCGTGGAGAGTCCCGCCAATGAGTGAACAGAATTCCGTCCTTTCCCTGGCCTTGACCGGTGAGGTTCTGGAGCGATACCACGAAGTGCGGCGACTGCGACGGCTCTTTGATTCGACCGGGGAGCAGTCCGTTCGCTGGGATGAAACCGGAGAGGCCCGGCCCGGTGTCCGATACCCGAGGTTCACGGTGTACGATTACCCTGCCGATCCGGGGGCAATGGGTCCCTCCAAGGGAGCCGGCGAAACGTAGGATACTGACGTCCGGCATTGGGGGGCGTACTGTTTTTTCTTTGATTATTAACCACTTAACAAGTTAAGTAAGTATTGACCCCACTCAATGACCGCTACCCGGCACCCTACGCAGGAGAAACACCCCAGGAGGGACCCATTGCCAAGCAAAAACGCCACAGAAGCCCGTCTAAGGCGAAAGACTCATGCGAGTCCGCGAAAACGCCACAGGCGGCATCCTGTGCGGTTTCCGTGCCAAGGATTTATTTTTCCGGGTTGTGTTGACTCGGTGCACCATTTTTCGGATACTGTCGGCACAGTGTGCTTGCAGTGTTGTGAACAGAAAGGAGATTTTGATTCATGGCAACACTAAGCAAAAAGAATACCGGCTCGTTCGAAATCCAATTCCGGGATGAGAACGGCGACCGGAAAACGGTTTACCTGGGAAGTCGCAAGTTTACGGAGCGAACCGCCGGAGAACTGAAAGAAGTCATTGAACGGTTGGTACTGTGCCGAACGAACACGATGGAGCTTGACCGCCGGTCATTGACCTGGTTGGAGACGGCATCGGCAGAGATTCGGAGGAAGCTGTCCGACGTCGGTTTGATCGTCGTCCCGCCCTCTCACACGCTCAAAGAGCTTTGGGATGCGTTCCTTGCGTTCAAAACCCGTCACGTCAAAGAGTCGACGATTTCGCTTTATGAGGCGGTGCGGAGCCGGTTCGACTTGTTTTTCGGCGACGGCGAACAGATTGATGAATTGACGCGGGAACGGATGCAGTCATGGAAAGACCATATGCTCGACGAAGTTGAAGGGCCGACCGTGGCGTGCTATGTCAAGCAAACCAAGACGGTTTTCAACTGGGCAAAGGGCCAAGGATGGATTGAGAAAAGCCCCATGACAGGCGTCTCGGTTGGCTCGTTCGTCAACAAAAAGAAAGATCGGATCGTTCCTATGACGGACTATCGCCGGCTTTTGGAGGTTTGCCCCTGCAAGGACTGGCGGGTGATTATCGCCCTGACCCGGATCGGTGGCTTGCGATGTCCGTCCGAAGTACTTCAACTTCGCTGGGAAGATGTTGACTGGGATCGCGGTTGCTTTCTCGTTCGGTCGCCCAAGACGGAACACCACGAAGGGAAGGAAGGTCGGACGGTTCCCATTTTCCCGGAACTGAAAACGGAGCTTGAAGCCCTGTTTTTCGATCCGTCATCAGAGGGTAAGGAATTTGTCATCAATCGATACCGGAGTACGAAGCAGAACCTTCGGACAACGCTGGAGAAGATTTTTAATCGCGCCAAGTTGCCGATGATTCCGAAACCGTTTGATAATTTCCGTATGACACGGTCTAACGAGGTCTACAACCGCTGGGGAGCGTTCAAGGAATCCCAGTGGATCGGTCACAGCAGCCGGGTCAGGGCGGACCATTACCTGATGCTGACGGATGACGACTACCTGGAGGCGTCCCAATGGGAGAGTAAAACGGCTTCCAGCAACAGGCCGAAACGCCAAAAGGCCGAATTATTCAATAGTTAGGAAGAATTTTACAGTGAAAAATGAGCGTCAAGCACAATTCACTGTAAGTTTCACTGTAGCAATGACCGGAAAACGATGGAAAAGAACGGAAAGCAAAAGGGCCACGATCAAAGTGAAAACGGCGTTTCGTGTTTGTTTTTCAACGTATTTCCGCTATTTGCCACTCATTGCAAGAAATAAAAAAGGCCCCGTAAAAGGGGCCTGATTTGCGGGACAGGGATTCGAACCCCGACTAAATGGTTCAGAGCCATTCGTGCTACCTTTACACAATCCCGCATCAATATCTTCTTCGGTCAGGCGAGAATAAAACGCCGCCGAACATAGATCGACGGATATTTTAGAGCCCATAACCGCCTGCGTCAAGGGCTTCGGGAATACCGAAATGCGTTTTTTACTTTTTCTCCCACGCATTTTCTTCTCGCCTCTCAACTTTTGACGGGCAATAAGGTATAATCTTCCGACAGGCTCGAAAACGCCCTCAGTGCAGAGCCGGTTTTATCAGGCGAACCCTCCAACGGATACCGTTATCATGGCCTTCCTGCAATCTCGTCCTCAAGACGACACGGAACCGAAAACCTTCCAAATCATTGGCGATAGTGCTCGAATCGGACGACATTCCAACTGCGACATCTTTCTCGATCACAACGGCGTGAGCCGCGAACACGCGCGATTGACCGTCGAAAGTGGCTTGTACTTCATTGAAGATCTGCGAAGCCGTAATGGAACCTTCCTCAACGGTCGGCCTGTCACGAGCAAAATGCAGATCCAAAACGGTGATATCCTGCGCTTTTGCGACATCGAACTTGTCTTCATGACCGGCGAACCGATCGCCCCCGGTGTGCTCGTCTCCGGTTCCAGTCAGGCTTTTTTGTTCGATTCGTCCGGTGAAGAATCCAATTTCACGGTCAAGCAACAGATTTCCCTCACGGAGAAAAAACCTGTCCTGACCTCCGCCAACGCCGCTATCAAGCTCCAAGCTATGATTGATATCGGTCGGAACCTCGGCGCTGCCGTGAAGCAGGTTCTCGAACAATTAGTCAGCAATCTACTCAGGATTTTTCCGCAGGCCGACTGTGCTTATATTCTCCTCATGGACAACCAAGGACGGCTCGACCTAAAGGCGTACCAGCACCGTGATTCAAGCTTTCAGGGTACATTTCGCGTGAGTCGGTCGATTCTTGAAAAGGTCGCCACATCAAAAGCCGCGATCCTGTCCGATGACGTTGCCAACGACTCTCGCTTCGAACCGAGCGAGAGTATTGTCAACTACAATATCTACTCGATCATGGCCGCCCCGATCATGGATTACGACCAGTCCGAAGTGCTCGGTGTCATCCAGGTCGACGCTCGAAGCTCCGGCCGGAAATTCACTTACGAAGATCTTGATTTGCTGGTGTCACTGGCCTACCAGGTTGCCGTATCTTACCAGAACGCGAAGCTCCACGAGATCGCCATCCATGACAAGCTGTTGGACCGTGAAATGAACATCGCCAACACGGTGCAGCGAAGTCTGTTGCCATCAACCTCGCCGATGGTGGACCGATACGAGTTTTATGACTTCTATCGAGCCGCAAAATATCTTGGCGGCGACTATTACGACTATATTCCATTACCCGATGGCCGGCTCGTTTTCGCATTGGGCGACGTTTCCGGTAAAGGCGTAGCAGCTTCGCTACTCATGGCTCGATTGTCCGCCGAGGTACGCAGCGGGTTGATTATTGAACCAACTTTCGAGGGAACGGTCAAGCGGCTCAACCAGATTTTCTGCGATCCACGTTGGGACAGTCGGTTCATCACGTTTTTTTTCGGCGTACTTGACCCGAAAAACAATGAGATTGTCTTCCACAACGCGGGTCACGTTCCACCGATTCTCGTTTCGCCCGATGGTACGGTCAAAATGCTCGGCGAGAGTAACATCGGTTTTCCCTTAGGCGTTATGGACGACACGGAATACCCGCAAACCGCATTTACCATCGAGAATGGACAAACATTGGTCATTATCAGCGACGGCATCACCGATGCCATGAACGCAAAGGGCGATTATTTTACACTGGAGGGTACGCTGAATTATCTTCGTCAAGTAAAAACGCCTTCGGTGAAGGAATTCGGTACGAACCTGATCAACGCCGTTCACAGCTTTGCGGGTCGGGAACCGCAGTCGGACGACCAAAGCCTGATCGTGGTAGGGCGGCGAGATGAATGATAGTGACTGATGAATGCAATGATCGAGGTGAATCTTGGAAGTACCACGTTACTGGGCCTACGTAGAGGGGCAGCCTGACGAGCTCATGGATCCGAGTGTCTATTGGCGGAGTTCAAGCGTCAGTTTTGTCGATGCTCAAGAGAAGGCCGTTGAAGCATTCAAGCGTGTCCAACGATACTTTTCCGAAGACGAGGAAGATATCGATGGTTATCCTTACGGTGTCTTACCTCGCGAAAAACTATTGGAGGAATTAACGGACAAAAACGGGCATTGCTATGCTTTTGTCAGTCGCAATAGTGTGGGAGCGAGGATTTTGAATGTCGAAAATGTTCTTTTTCTCGACTGGGACAATCCGCGGGAAAAACAACCGGGACCTATTTCGCGCTTGTGCCGCTGGTTCGGTCGCTTCTTTGGCGACCGAAGGCTCCGGGAATTTGACGAGACGTTCCACGGCGATGGTGAGGACTGGCTTGCCGGCAATGGGGTCTTACGACCGGTTCAGGAGTTTCAAAAAAACAATCGCGATTGGAGCATCCGGATCTACCAAACTGTGGCAGGTTACCGGGGGCTTGTTACGCACCGAACTTTCGACCCGCTTGACAGCGAAGTTCACCGGATCATGGAAGAAACCGCATGCGACCCGATGTATCGGCAGCTTTGCAGGATTCAGAAGTCTTTTCGAGCCCGCCTGACCCCCAAAGGAACGCGGCTCGGGCTCTGGCCGCTTCCGCTTCCGTGGACTTTTCGTTTCAGGTTTCCGACACCGCCGGACGATGCGAAAGCCCAGAGGGAATACGACCGGGCCGTGGAGTTGTACGAAATCGAACAGGAAAACTTCGCCACCTGCCGCTATCTTGGTACTCTCGGCGACGACGAGATCGCGGAGGCGGTGGTCCCGGTTGTCGAATTCCATGACCGGGCGACCCGAATCGATTCGGATTTGCCGCTGGCCTAGAATTTTCGTGCGACAACGGCGAAATTGAGCATGTTTTTGTGCACGATATCGAGATTGCGAAAGCCGGCGCCGCGGAGCGTTTGCATTTGAAAGTCGATCGTTTCCGGCGTGTCCGTGCGGGCGATCATGTCGAAAATTTCCTCTTGGTATGCCTTGCCGTCCAGTTCGGTCAGGTAATCGGCGTAACGGCGCCGCTGGACTTCTTCCGCAGCCAAATTCTCGTGCTTGATAAGATCGCAAATCCAGAACGCGCCGCCGGGCCGGAGAGCCCGGAAAACTCTGGCGAAAACGGCATGCCATTCCTCATGGGTTCGCAAGTGATGCAACGAGGCGGAAGCGAGCATGGTGTCGAACGAGTCCGGCTCGAACGAAACGGTACGGATATCATCCTGGATCGCCGCCTTGACCGTGAATCCTTCGGCAATGAGCCGCTGCGTTGCACGGTCGAGCATGGGCCCACTCAAATCGAGCAGCGTCACGGCCAATTTCGGAAGTTGCCGGGCGATTCGCAAGGAAAAATTCCCGCCGCCGCAACCGATATCACAAAAATCCGCCGCATCGGGTTGCATGGCCTTGATCGTTTGCTCGACCATCGAGAGAACCAGGGCTGCATCGGGGATCGTCCGCTGGCCGGACTGTTCGTCGCTGAAACGGTCGACATCGCCATCGAAACGCTTTCGAAGTTCACTGACGGAGATACTGTCGTGTGTGATTTTAGGTTAGTAAATACAGTTGACCCAGAAGACGTGAAGAGGACGAAGGAGAACCGTCAGCGACGGTTAAACGGTACACGGTAAAAATCAACATCAGGTAAGCCGACGACCTTCCAGATTTTTTTAGAATCTTCCTGGTTCATGACGATAGGAATACGACCGTTCCATGATTTGACGGCGTGCCTTTTTCCGAACGGAGAAGAGTCCGGCACTTGGACGTAAGCCCTTTCGGGATAGGATGAACCCGTCCTCTTTTCGGGAACGCCAATCGAAAACCGGACCAGCTCATTGTCCGACCTTTTTTGCTTGCCGTCTTTGTATTGCCAGTATATTTCAATGCCCGTAGTCGGAGCCGGGGTTAACTCATAGGACGGTTTTTTGGGAACAATCGAAAATGAGCGGCACTTCTCAAAGGTTTTGAGTATTTGTGCAATCTTTTCTTCGTCTTCGATAAGATACGTTCCCTTTCTTTCGTCGTAGACGGCGCTGAATTCGAAATCAACCATTGTGCCATCAGCGTTTCGTGGTATCGGTCGGACACGAACGATGATCCTATCCAAATCGCCAGGAGTCGGGTACGAAAAAAAAACGTTTTTTTGAGCACTATTATCGTCGGCGACCAGGCATGTTTCGTCATGTGCAAAAAACGCCACCATGATTATTGCCGCTGTAATAACTGCGAATTTCATTTTGAAAATGGCGATGGGTTTATGCTCGCATCGCGGTTAAAACGCATTCGGATGTTTTTTTGCAAATTTACTCCGTGGCCAGAAGGTAGCGGTTGGTGATCGTGATGCCGCTGACGATGGCGCCGATGATGCCGACCATACCCTGGTCGGTGCCGCAGACGAACAAGTTTTCCAGGTGGGTCCGGCCATCGTATTTTTTGTCGGGTGCCCCGTAAATGGCCCCGTTGTTTTTCTTCGTGTACCGGCGGATCGTGAGCGGGGTGAACATGTCGGTATCGGTGACGTACTGCCGGAAGTCGGGCACGAACCGGGCCGCCGATTCCAACGTTTTATCGTACCATATTTTTTTCTGTTCCCGATATTCGTTTTCGTCCAGGTTTTTCCAGCGTTCGAAATTAGCCAGCGCCGTGATTCGGAGCATCCCCTCGCCCAACGGTTCGGCGTAGTCGAAGTTGTTGGGCGAACAGATGACGCCGCTTCGGAGATCGACGAGCGAATCGGGCTTTTCGTAGCAGAAACGTTCCGAGTCATTGAAGAAAACGATCGTCCGGTCGTGCCCGAATTGTTTCGGTTCACGATCAAGGACGCTGATCGTTTCGATAAACCCGAGCTGGCCGGCTCCGAGCTGCCGTCCCTGCTCTTCGGCCTGTTCGCAGTCGCAAAGCTGCATCGTTTCGCTCCAACCGGCCGAAGAAAGGACGTTTTTGGCTTCGATTTCGGTGCCATCACTCAAATGGATGCGGTCCACCCGGCCTTTGCTGGAAAGGATTCTCTGCACGCCGGTGCGCAAACGCAGTTCACCGCCCAGGGCTTTGAATTTGTTGATCAGCTTCTTCAAAATGATACGGACGCCATCGAAAGGCCGGGCGAAACCTTCGAGGAATATCGACCGGAACATGATGCAAAACTGCCCGAATTCCATGTCGCGTTCTCGAGCGCCACCGTAATAGAGCAGCGGACAGAAAATCATGTCGACGAGCATGGGATCGGTGATGTGCCTGGAAACGAATTGCCGAGCCGAACCGCCGGACGCACCAAGGCCAAGCTGATCATAATCCAAAAGGTCCTTGGCCAGGTCCATCAGTCCGTCGACCTGAGCGGGAAAATACTTGCGGACTTCGGAAACGAAAAGTTCGAAGTGGTTGTTAAAATGAAGCCGAATACCGGGAAAGGCAATGGTTGAGCCGATCTGCGGCACCAGCGCGAGTTCGTCCCAAGTGAGCCGAAGATGTCGGAGGAGCCGGGACAAGGGGCCGGACTTTGTGCCCTTGGGAACATAATTGGTCATGGCGTGCAAGCCGACGTCAAGCGTTCGGCCTCGCTGCCGATAGAAGGAATTCAAACCACCGATGGCGTGGTGCTGTTCGAGAATGCAAACACGTTGGTTGTAATGGGCCAAACGGACACCGGCCGCAAGTCCGGACATGCCCGCCCCTATAATAACAGTATCGTAATTCATGGAAATGAAAGAGGAACGGTACGATTCAAAAGCACCGACTGTCGGCCTTTTGAGCAACATCCATGGAAAGGAACATTTTCCCCCAAAGCCAGGTCAGTGTCAAGCCGAAAATCTTGGATTTCCCTGGAATCGGGCTATCCAAAGATTCTTTTATTCTCCACCTGCATTTGAGCGTGAAACACTGCGTACACAGACAAAAAACGGGTTGTCGGTCTCAATAGAAAACCAACAGCCCGTTTTGGTGTGGAAAAATAGTGGCCGCCTGTTTATGGGCGAGGCATTCCGGAGAGCGGATTGCCACCGTACGCATTGTACTTCAAGTAGAGCAATACCACGGCAATTGTC
>JBEBTM010000096.1:0-10793 GCA_040393745.1 Thermogutta terrifontis
GCCCCGCCACCGATGTAACCCTTCAATTCCCAAGGGCCGTAAATCCGCTGGCCGTAATACAGGCCGAGATAACCGTCGATCGCTTCGATTTTGTCTCGATTGTTTTTCAGTTCGGGCAATTCCACGCCGAAGGTCACGCCCATCGAAAGCCAAGGCGAGGAAATGAAGGAATAACCCGCCTGGATACCGAACGAATTCAGTTTGTAGGCGTCACTGTGATAGCTGCTGTCGAGTTTCGATGTTCGTCCGTACATGCTCCCCCAGATATGTTTGGCCGCCCCGTGAACCTGGCCTCGCATCCGGGGTTGCTGGGCCTGGAGACGCTGTTCCCGCATCTGCATCGCCCCGAACCGACGGCCTTCGCGGAGCTCCATGTCGATCTGGTCGAATGCCCGGCGGTAGACTTTCCGCTGGGCCAGAACGAGCCCCGCGGCCACCGAATCGCTCAGAGCTCTTGGTGAGCGACGGTGATAACCGACGATCTTGACCCGATTCGGCGTGGAATAGTCCAGTTCGAAATCGTAGAATGGGCTCAAACTGTTATCGATTTCCGCGAATTCGCCATCCAATGTTTCAACGTAGCGGAGTACGGTCCAGCCGTCCATGAAATCGGCGTAGTTTTCCGACATTCCGGAAGTGACCGGCTGGAAGACGACGTTATCTTCTAAAACGACTTGACCGCTGACGGTCAGGAAGGGCGACCGTTCTTCGTAAAGGTCGAAATACCAACGGTATGTCGAACCTGCTTCGAAGGTGACGTGGTTGTAAATCGTGCCCGAACCGGTCAGGGTGGCCCCGGAGGCGATGGTCGTTCTCGAGTGGATCGTGCCATCGACGTCGAAGGTTCCCTGCAAAATTCGAGTCTCGCCCTGGTAGGTGCTGTCGCCGGTCATTGCCAAAGTGCCCATGCCCGTCTTTTCAAGCCCGCCGGTTCCCCAAAGACGGGAGGAGATCGTGAGATCCTTGGGCGTTTCGAAGAGAAAATCGCTGCCCGAGGTGACGGTCATATCCAAGTTCGCGAGAACGATATTCTCCGTGTTCTTCAAGGTGCCGCCATCGAAAACGAGGTTTCCCGTTCCCAGGCTTTCGGCCCGTTTGATGGCGACGGTTCCTTCGGAGAGCCGAACGCCGCCGGCGAAGTCGTTGGAGCCCGTCAGGGTTAGTTCGGCAGCGCCGGTTTTGACGAGCATGCCGTCGCCGGTAATCACGCCGGACTGGGTCATATCCGACTGCGTGTCGAAGGTAACGCCTTGGCTGGTGCCCGTTGCGGCGGCGTTCAGGACGACTCGTCTCGCGTTGTCGAAGGTGCCTGTGGTCTCGAAGGTACTGTCGTCTTCGAAAATCAGGCCGCCCAGACCGAGGTTGTTGTTCTCGGAAACGGAGAGCGTTCCGGCTTCGACGGTCGTGGTGCCCCGATAGGAAGCGGCGCCGGCTAAGGTCAATTTCGCATCGCCCGTTTTGCGGAGACTGCCCCGATGGGCTTGCTGGATGTTGCCATTTGTGTCGGCCAGGTCTTCCGGATCGGAGATGTTTCCGGTGACGACCAGATCGTAGGGTGTTTCGAAAACCGCTTCTTTGCCGTCGTGGATCAGAATGTACTGCGACAGGCTGTCGCCGGTTGCCGTCATGGGAGCGTCGTTCCGCAGGGTACCGCCGGCGAACTCGATGGTTCCGGTCCCCAAAACGCCGGCGGAGGCGATCGCTAAAACGCCGTCATTAATGACCGTGCCGCCCTGATAGTCGTTGTCGGCATTGGTGAGCAGGACAGTCCCCGCGCCGTCTTTGACGACCCGGCCGGTCGTGGCGGTGTTCAGGTTCGTGATCTTTTTATCGTAACCGACCAGGGCCGTATCGTCGAAGCTGAGGATCAGCGTGGCATTGTCGGCGATGCGAACTTCGCCTGCGGTTCCGACGCCGGTTCCCTGAATGTTCGAAACCAACAGGGTGCCCTTTTTGACGAGCGTGTCGCCGGTGTATTCATTCGCGGCGGAAAGTTCCAGCGTTCCTCGACCGTCCTTGGTCAGCGTGATTCCGTCCCAACCGAAATTGTTCGTGGCCTGAACGACATTATCGCGGTCTTCCAGAACCACGCCGACGTTGAAATAACCGGCAATCGGTTCAATCACGAACGTTCCGTGGGCATCGTTGGCGACGGGAGCGGTGTCCTGGTAGTTCCAAGTCAGCGACATGGTACCTTCGTAGCGTTTCAGGTCGGCGCTGATGTCGAATTCGGCGATCATGTACTGGTCGATCGTTACCGGGGCAGGCGTTACACTGTTTTGAAAATTGCCGACGATATCCTGTGTGGACTGCAAAATGACGTAGTTGTCCGATTGACCGAAAATACCGGAAATTTCGAACGTGGCCATCGGGCTGATCGTGATGCTTTCGGCAATGATGTTCGGTCGGTAAGCATTGGCTGTCGTGGCCAAAGTGGTTCCGGCGGCAAAGTTGACGCTGCCGGTGGTAACAAGGGAGTTTGCAGTGGAATTGACCATGAGGGTTCCATCGGTCAGGTAGACGTCACCCGAGTAATTCTCCGTTTTACCCGTGAAATTCAGGATTCCTTCGTTTTCCAGGAGGAGCGTCAGATCGCCTTGTCCGGTGAGCGTTCCGGCGATTTCGTTGGTCTCGCCCTTGGACTGGAACGTCAGATCCTTGGACAACTGGAGCGTTGCGCCGGACCGGAGTTCGAGTTGGCCGGCTTGGATCCATACACCGGTCGTGTCGGGATTGAGTGCGGAACCAATGGCCAGAAGGGCGCCTGCGTCGACCTTGAGATAGTCGCTTTGCCCCGTATTTTCCGTTTGCCAAATCGCGCCTTCGTTCAGACGGAAGGTTCCCTCGATCACGTTAAGTTTTGTCCCAAGCGTCGTGCCGAACAGGAGGTTGCTACCGGAAAGGTTCCAGCTTCCTTTGCCGGTTTTGTTGATGTCCAGTGCCAGTCGATCCGTGCCCGCCCCTTGGGACGCCAGTCCCATCGGGTCGTCCATGTTCAAACTGTTGGTCGCACCTTCCACTTCGACATCGAGTCGGACTTTGCCGTGAACGGACGAGGTGCTGCCGAAAACGATGGAATTGGCGGTTCCCGCTTGCAGGGAGTTGTTGTAATCATGGAGGTTTCCACTGAAGGAAACGTCTTTTCCTTCGAAGGCCCCGATGCGGAGGGTCCGTGCTGAATTGTCGGAAACATTGAAGTAAATCGCCCCGCCGAGCCCGTTGGCCGAGTTGTTCAAAAAATCGGTGCCCTTGAGATCCAGGTTGGAATTGGCAGCGTAAATGGCGCCGCCGTTGGAGTTGGCGCCGCTGTAGGTCGAGCGGGCGGTATTATGAATGAAACCGGCGTTTCGGATCAGCGCCGTGGAGTCGTTGATGATGTTAAGAGCCCCGCCGGACGCGACGCCGCCGATATCACTGCCCGCCGTGTTCATGTTGAAGACGGCACCATCGGCGTAGAGATCGGATTGTGAAATGGAAATGGCACCGCCGGAGATAGCCTGGTTTTTATAGAACGTGGCGTTCTGAACGTCGATCATGCTCCGTGCCGTGCCGGTTTCCACGATGTCGTACGTATTGTCCGTTTCGTTGTACCTTAATATGCTGTAGGCACCGCTTGCCGCATGGATCGCGCTGCCGGAGCCGTAGCTGGCTCCCGTGGCATTGAACTGGAAAATGACCTCTTGGGCGGACAGTTCGGAGCCGGTCACGATAATCGCGCCGTAAGCACCCAGGCTGTTGGTTCCCCCGATGATGACATCCTTGGTAATGACGAGTTGCGTTGGTGTGTAGACGGGGTCATCCGCGTAATCGGGGTAGTAATTGTAGAGATACGTCGGAGAATACACGTTAAACAAGGACGAACCGTTCGAACCCAATGTGCGGCGAACCCCTTCGGTATCCGAACGGACGACGATGGGATGGGTGGTGAGATAGGCTCCCGAATAGTAGTCCTGTATCTTTGGTGAATAGACGTCAATCGGACCGCCGTTTGTGGTTGTGAGCGTGGCGTCGTCGTTGTGGAAGACGAGGTTGACCTGATATTCCTTAAAATTATAGATGGGGGAATACTGGTATCCCAGATATCCGCTCGTTTCGGCAAATCCCTGCCCGTCGAGCCAGTCAGCGAAACCGGTCGCGGTGTCCGTTGCCAGCGTGGGCGACATGTATTCGAAATACTTGTCGGCGACCGTCCAAGCGGGTGCGGGAGAACCGACCTTCGCTTCGTTCCAGATATGGTAGTTGATCTGGTCCTGCGCCCAGCCTGTCGCGTTGGAAACGAAGGCGAGAAGCAAAGCCGAGGCAATAATTCGAAAGCGATTGCGAGACATGTGAGACTTCCTTGTCATCTGGAAACTCGGGCGGAAGGCCGCCTGAACAATACGTTCACGTCCAGCCCAAGAGGCTGTATCATCATGCTTATCGACCTGATGAGACAAGGAAGTTTAGAGGAATCCTGAGAAAGGAGTTGAGAGTCAGGAGTGAGAAAGGCTTGCGTTTTTTCCTTTTTCTCCTCCTGACTCTTGACTCCTGAATTCTTCCCCTTAGTAGGTCCACATGAGACCGAGTCGACCGAGGCCGCCGAAGGGATCGCCGTCGCGGTCAAGGTAAATGTCGCCGTCAAAGTTCAGGAAGAATACGGCATTACGACGTTCGGTCAGATAAATGTTCATTCCGACGTTCAAGTTCCATTCGAAGCGTCCCAAGTCGGTTCCGCGTCCCTGGACCCAATTTTGCGAGTAGCGGGTATTTTCCGTCGGATAAATGATCTTCGTGGATGGCCGCTTATCGCCGAAATTCCAAGCCAGGTGAGTGCCGGTCATGAAGTCGAAACGATCCCAATTCCGGGTTGCGTCGAAACCGCCGCGAACGAAGAATCGAGCCAGTTCATCACGTTTGTAACTTCTGTATTCGTTCGAATCCTTGGCATCGATCGATTTTTCCGTCGATCCGCCGATACGGGTGACTTCCAGGTCCGCGGCACCGAAGGGACGGATCGTCCAGCCGCTGCCGGTTCGGTAGCTACGACCGATTTCGACGTCCATGTTGAACGTGTTGCCGTCATATCCGGCGACGTATCGATTGTCGTTGCTGGTTCGCTGGAGATCGTTTTTCTGCCAGCCGGCACCGACGTACGCCTTAACATCGTAGTAGTCGGCGAAGTTTTGACCGTAATAGAATCCGAGATAATAATCCTCGTTTTCGACATAGTCGCCGGTGTTGGACAGCTTGCCTTCTTCGCGTCCGAAAAGGATTCCGAGCGTTCGGTCCCGCGAGGACAGGAAGGACAAACCGGCTTGGACGCCGTAGGATTGCAGCGAGTACCGGCGGTCGAAGTGAGTGCTGTCGAGTTTGTCGCCGCGACCGACGAAGTTGATCCAGGAAGCCCGGCGAGTGGTCGGGTTGGCGTTGTTGACGCCCAAGGCGGTTCGCTCGCGGGTGATCTGCTGGTAGGCGCTGCGGTACATTCGGGTCTGGGCCAAGGCCAGCGAGTTGGCGACGATGTCGCTCAAGGCCCTGGGCGTGCTGCGGCGGTAGCCGTTAATCTTGACGTATTGCGCATCGGAGTAATCGAGTTCGAAATCGTAGTAGGGGTTCGAACCCTGGTCGATTCCCGCGAAGTTGCCGAACAATTCGGACTGGTAATTCAGAATTCGCCAGCCGATGATGTTTTCCGTGAGATTGACCGTCGGTGTATTGGTGAACGGCTTGACATAGACGTTCTCGCCGATGTGGACGTTGCCGGTGACCGTGAGCATGTCGCCCGAATCGGCCCCGTAGCGCCAGAAGAACCGCGAGTTGTCTTCGAAGGTGACCGTATTGAACACCGTGCCGTCGCCGCCGAAACCGGCTCCACTACGGACCTGGACCGAGCTGACAATCGAGCCGTCGGTGCCGATGAGCAGGTCGCCTTCCCGAACGGTGGTCGGACCGGTGTAGGTGTTCGTTCCCGAAAGGACCGAAACGGCATTTGCGCCCGTCTTAACGACCTGGCCGCTTCCGGTGATCGGCAGTTCCAGGCCCGTGGTCCAATTGCCTTGACTGTCCCGGCTGTGGTAGGCGATTTCCAGGATGCCGTAGTCACCCAAAATGACACGGTTATCATTGGGATCGGCGTTGGGATCGAAGGCCAGAATCGGGGCGGCGTCGGGGTTGGCGGTCCGGTCGTCGGCCAGCTTCAGGATGCCTTGATCGACGGTCGTGGTACCGGTATAGCCGTTCACAGCGGTGAGAACCAAGGTTCCCGGGCCGGTTTTATACAGCGAGTTTCCGTCCCAGAGAGCCGGATTGAAGGTTCCCGTAACCGTGTTCAGCGGAATATCGACCGTGTAACTTCCGTCGGGATTGGTCAGGTTAAAATTGCCGTGGGCGTTGTTCATGGCATACCAGGACAACGACTGGCCGACCCAGATTTCCTTGTTATCGTTGCGTTTTGTCACGCCGACGGTGACGAAATCGGCGGTCGATTGCTCTTGTCCGGCCACGGTGACGTGCGAGAAATTGTCCGTGATGGCCGTTTGCGATTGGATCAGGAGCACGGAGTCCGAAGCCGTCGAGGTTCCCGTGATGTCGATGGTCGAACTGGGTCCGAGCGTGACGCTGCCGGCCGTGACGAGCGTGTTGCCGACATGAACAAGCAGGTCTCCCTGGATGTTCAGTTTCCCCGCGACGTTGACCCGTGAACGCTGGGCCACGCCGAAATCCGCGATCCCGGCAACGGTCAGATTTCCACCGACGTTGAATACGGTCGTCGCTGCGGTCGAGCCGCCTATCTGTAAAAGACCGTCATTGTGATGCACGTCGCCCGAGAAGGAATAGCTCAGCCCTTGCAAGGTTTGTGAACCGGCCCCCTCTTTGATCAGGTAGGTGCCGTTGGCGATTTGCCCCGTGAAAACAGGATTGAAAGTCGTCTTGGTTTGCCGGATCGTCAGGCCGTGATCCTGCATGTCGACCAGGCCGGATCCCTGGAGGGAACCGACGATTCGATTCTTGTTATTGGATTGGTAAGTTCCCCGAGCCAGAACTGTCAGGTCGGTTCCCGCGGTGATATTTCCGACGAGGGTTCCATTTTGGACGGTGGTCGATCCGCGATAATCGTTCATTCCGTTCAGGGTGAGCGTTCCCGTGTTGGATTTGACCAGGTTTCCATCGCCGGTGATCAGTCCGTCGAAGGTGTCTTCTTCGGCGTTGTTGACGATGAAGTCGTACCCGGCGGAGGTGATGACGGTTCCCCGACCGAGAATGGCGCCGACCTGGCGATTGCCGCTGCCGGTGACGTAGTACGCGCCGAGGTCGACGGTCAGTTCGGTGTCGGTCGGCAGGTTATGACGCAAGGTGCCTTCCTGGACCCAGGTGGTCCCGGTCCAATGGGCGGCGGCGTCAATGGTCAGCATGGCCGAACCCGTTTTGACCAAATGGCTTTCCGTATCGTCGGGATTGTAGTACGGGCTGGTTTCCGGTAAGGCGTAGTGGATGATTCCCCGATCGCCCTGGATGGTCATGTCGGCCAACGTTTCAAAGGTTGCGGCCGATCCGCCGTGAATCGTCACGCCTTGCTCGAAGGCGGTGATTTCCCGCGTGTTTTGCAGGATGCCGCCGCCGATGACGTCCATGTCGGTCTCATTGTCGCGGAGAAAGGTGAGACCGCCGGTGCCGATGTTGCCCCAGGAGGTGGGATCGTTGTCCGTGATCGAAAGGGTTCCGCTGTACAGGTAGGTGCCGCCGGAATACGTTTGGTTGCGGGTGAGCGTGGTCGTCGTTCCGACACCGGATTTGGCCAAGATGCCCTGTCCTTGGATGCCCTTGTTATAATCGCCCTCGAAGGCCAGATTCAAAATGGCCAGCGGATTGATCGTGACTTTACGGTCCGTGGGATCCAAGTCGCTGTCATCCACGCCGGTCGCCTGTGCATACGTGAGTTTCAGGGTTCCGGCATTGACCGTCGTCGTGCCCGTGTAATTATTGGGTCTTGCAAGGACTCCGCCCGGCTCGATTGTCAGGACGGCCGTGCCTTCTTGCGATTTGACGAGATTTCCGGCGCCGGTAATGAAGCGGTCGTAAACCTGGTCGATTTCGCGGTACTTTTCGTCTTGCTTCGACAGGAAGTCGAGATGCAGTGCGCTCGTCGTGGTTTCCAGGAGGACATGTTCCGTTTTTCCCGTGCCTTCCGGATTGAGAATGTGCAGGTTGGCGTTGTCGTGGACCGTGGTGACGCCCGTGTAGTCGGAACCATTGGGGACGATCACGCCCGGTTTGAGTACGTCAGTGTTGGTGCCACTGATGAAAACGGTCGTGTCGGTATTGACTTCAAGTGTTCCCAGACCGGTGATGATTCGGTTGTACGGATTCGCGACCGAGGTTCCGAGATTGGTCCGGATTCCGGCATTACCCATATCGTCGAACTGGATTCCTGTCGTCGCCGTTTCCAATATGACTTGGCTTGTCATGCCTGTGGCATTGCGGTGTCCGACACGGAGAATTCCTTCCTGGACCTGGGTTTCGCCGGTATAGCTGGACTCGCCGGAATTCAAGTGCAGAATTTCCGTGCCTGTTTTTCGGACGATGCCGACGCCGGAGATGTTGTCATCAATCGTGGCATAGTACAGGCCGGGTGTGAGGTCGTTCACGTCCCGCAGGAGATCGAACTGAAGGACGGCCTCTTCACCGGAAATGATGATGTCGGAGCCGATGGCTTCAGCGCCGACCGTGCCGCTGCCACCGTGCCCGAAGGGATTAAAGATGCCCAAGTCCACGGTCAAGGTTTGGCGTCCGACCAGGGTTCCTTCGGCGACGAGCGTTCCGCCATAGTAATCGTTGAGGGCGTTACTGAAAATTTGTGTGCCCAGGTCGTATTTTTCAATGGTATTACGGGGAATCGCCTGTGTCGATCCCGCGGGAGCCGGATCGTCCGCAGGGGCCGATCCGATGATCAAACCGGAAAATTCATACGAATTCCCTTCTTCCACGCTGATCGTCAAAACGGCGTTGCTCATGTCGACGGTACCGCCGTTGGTCGGAAGGACATCGCTCAGGGGCCCGTCGCTTAGACCCAGGATCAGGCGGTCGTGGCGTGTCTTCGGATCTTCGGGGGCCGGCGCACCGGCAAAGGTGGTGTTGTAGGTCGCGCCTTGGTAAACGGTCAAAACGCCTTGGCCGATGTTGAACTGGAGCGTGCCTTCCTTGACGGTGGTGTCGATGTAGCCTTTCACTTCACCGAGGATCGTCATGGTGTTCGTATTTTCTTTGATGATCTGGGTTGCGACGAAACCTCCGATGTCGTTGTGGAAGGCGTCGGTTCCGGTCGGATCGTTCTTTTGCGTGTCGAAAATGAGGATACCGCCCGAATAGAGCGAAACCTTTCCCGTCCCGACCGAACCGCTATGATTGAGCGTCAGGGTCGAAGAGTTCTTGATGACCGTTCCGCCCCAGTAGGAGTTCGCGGATTGCAGAGTCACCGAGGTTTTGACCAGGTTCGCCGGATCCGAGTCGATCAGCATCGAGCCGGCGCCGTCGATCCCGATGGTGTCGGTGTCGTTTTCTCCGACAAAAATATAGCTGCCGCCGCCGTTGACGGTCATGCCGGGAACAAGAGTGGTGCTGATGATCTCGCCGGAAAAAGGATCAACTTCAAGGTCGATGAGGGCCCCGATCTGGACGCCACCTGCTTGGACCGTGATGACTCTTGTTCCCGAGGTGGCGCCGAAGATGGCGGAGTCACCGTGGAGAAAGGTTGTGTATCCGGTCAAATTGGAAAGACCGTCACCATCGTTATAGCCGTAGTCGTTGGCGTCCGGCAAGCCGGTCCAGTTGTTCGATGTGGCGTTCCAAATCGTGTTTTCATTGTTCGTCCAGTCCCACTGAACCTGACCCACGGCGGAAGAAAAACCCGCAAGGTAAGTGCGAACGGTTCCGCCTGTATTGGCTCCCGGTGCGGTTTGGTTCACGGTTCCGGTCAATCGTCCGTTGGCTGCGGTGACGACGTCGTCCCAAAGTTCGCCGCGAACGGTCAGAATATAGTTGGGATCGTGCGCCGCATTGGGCGTGTTGTTGACGAGCCGAATGGGGGCCGGCGGATAGGCCGGCGGCGTCTGTTCCGCAGGTGGCGCCGTTCCCGCATAATTGTATTGCAAAATGTTCAACTGCTGGCGATAGGACTGATTCGTGAACCCGAGCAGGGCGATTTCTCCCGGATTGGCGACCGTGGCGACGGAAGAGACGTTACCGTTGATCGTAAGGATGGGCGTTCCCGCGTTATTGGCTGCCTCCGGTGTGATGAAATTCGTCAGGTCCAAACCGATGGTCGTGTTGTATCCGAAGCTGACCGGTGCGTTGATGACGTTGTTACCCCGGGCGTTGAGGCGGGTGTTCGTGTTGAAGGACATGCCCAGACCGCCGGTGGTTCCGCCGCCCATGCTGATCGTCGTAGCGTTCATGAGCTCCAACGTACCCGCCTGAATGGTGAAGCGGTTCGTATTACCCGCGGTGAAATTGTGATTGACCGCATTGATGTCCTCCAGCTCTTCGGGCATGATCGTGTACTCTTCGCCCATTCGCCAGACACCGGCGCCGGTTTTCGTGATGTACAAAAGGTAAGCGGCGTTGACCGTGGAAATAATTTCTTCGGTTGAAGCGTAGATGAACGGCTCCTGAAGTCCGCCGGAGACATCGTGAGTGTAGTTGACGACGTCATTGCCCGCCAGGTAAATCCAGTAGGGGTCATTACTCCCGTTCGTGTTTCTCTGGGCTTGTCCTTGGATGATCGAGTTCAATGCTTCGATCGTCTGCGGATAGAAATA
>JBEBTM010000097.1:0-10777 GCA_040393745.1 Thermogutta terrifontis
TTTTCTCCGCCAATGGTTTGAGTATCTCAAAACGTCCACCTGGGCTTCGATTTCTCTGGTCTTCGCACTGATCATCATGTTGTTCCTCCTGCTCAACACACAGGTTCTCTTCCGGGTCAATCGGGAACTCCAAAAAGCGGCCTTGGAAGATCTAAAGAACAAAAGCCAGGTTACCGCGGAAGCCGTTTCGCATTTCATCGTCGGAAAAGTTCATACCGTTCTCCTCTTGGACCAATACGAACCGATCCGCGACTTTCTACGTAACATCGAAAACTCCCGTGAGGCGCGGACCAGTCCCTACCGGGTCAATTGCGAGTCGATGCTCCGGGCCGTGGACCGAATGTACCGACGTCTGGAATCCACCACGGTCGCACGGGATAACGGTGACAATTTCTCCGCCGCCGACGCCTGGGTGGCCGCCGTAGAGGCCAATTTCTTTTTTCGTGCCGGAAATATCATCGATGAAAACACGCCTGGCACGCCGTGGAATACGCTTACCCGGCCTTGGTATTCCGAAGCAAACGCCACGCCCGTCTCGGGAATTTCCATTCCTGACACCTACCTGGACATCCAGCAGCAGGAGGCCTGTGTCAGTATTATCAAGAAAATCGAGATCCGTGATGAGAAGGGTACGCTTGAAAAAACCGGCTTTGTCGGTATCGATATTTACTTGGGTATCCTTTCGGAAATCATGGAGCGGTCCCGCGTCGGCACGCAGGGCAAGGCACTCCTGACCGACCGGAGCGGCGTGCTCGTTTACACTGCGGACCGATCCTATGATCCCCGCCGACGTTTAAGCGATCTCGGGCCGGGCTACGATAAGCTCTCCGAGATTGTCAATCGAGAAAACAACGGCATCGCCTCGCTTGTCTTGGACGGCGTTCCCACGTTCGTCGGTTTTTCGCAGGTTGCCATACCGGGCACTAAATGGCACGTCCTGCTCCTCGTACCGGTCAAGGAAGCGGAACGGAACATGTCCGCGAATATCCGGTTGATGATTTTGATCGGATTGGCCGACCTCCTGCTCATCCTGGTGCCGATTGGGATGTTCATCGTTGCCGAAATGAAAAAGAAACGGGCACTGGCCCATGCCAAGGAAACCGCCGAGCGGGCCAGCCAGGCGAAAAGCGATTTCCTTGCCAATATGAGCCATGAAATCCGGACTCCCATGAACGGAGTCATCGGGCTCACGGAAATCCTGCTGAACACGCCTCCGCTGACCCGGATCCAGCATCAATACATCGACTCGATCCGGCAAAGCGCCGATTCGCTTTTGGAGGTCATCAACGAAATTCTTGATTTTTCCAAGATCGAAGCCGGCAAATTCACCTTGGAGCGCGTCAAGGTCGATTTGCGAATACTTATCGGCGAAGTGGCGGAAACGGTTGCCTTGAAAATCCATTCGGCCGGAGTGCGCCTGGTTGTTTTCGTCGATCCGAAAATCGATTTCCGTAACTGGGGCGATCCGGTTCGAATCCGACAGATTCTGCTGAACCTGCTGGGAAATGCGGCCAAGTTCACCACCGATGGCGAAGTTTCCATCCGCTTGCTCCTTGAAGGTGTCGACGACGGAGTGGCTCGGTTGCGCTTTGAAGTCGAAGACACCGGTATCGGTATCGCCAAGGAGAAGCTTCCTTCCCTCTTTCAGGCGTTTTTCCAGGCCGACGATTCGACGACACGTCACTATGGCGGGACCGGGCTGGGGCTTTCAATCTGCCACCGGCTGGTCGAAATGATGAGAGGTACCATCGAAGTGGACAGCACCCAGGGCAAGGGGACCCTTTTTCATTTCATTCTGCCGTTGGAGGTCGTCGAGGACGACTCGATGGTGCCGCTCTTCCAGGACCGCTTCGGCAAGGGGAAACGTCTCATCCTTTGCGATTCCAACGCGCCGACCCGGCATTCGCTCCGGTCGCTTCTTGAATCCTGGGGCTTTGACGTTTGTGAAGCCGGCAGCGGCGCCGAGTTGCTGAAACTGCTCCATCGGGACGGTAAGGAAAATGTCGACCTTGTTTTTCTCGATGCCGAGATTTTCGATATGACGCCTGCCGAGTTTTCGCTTGAAAGCCGGAAAATCGGTGGTGCCCAAGCAACGCCTTTCGTTGTCGTTTACCCCTTGGGTGACATGGAGACACCTGGCCTGACCGGGATTCCGGGGATGTGCGACGTCCTATCACGTCCGATTCGTTCCGTTCCCCTGATGGGCCTTTTGGGACGCATTTTGCGGCTCACGGTTCCCTCCGGCGCCGATCATGTTCGCGTTTCGCAGCAGAGAGTCATCCGTCAAAGTGAAACGCCGCTGAACATTCTTCTCGTAGACGATGTCCGGATCAATATCCTGGTTGCGGCGACCATGCTTGAGTCCCAGGGGCACATGGTTCAGGTTGCCGTCAACGGTTTGGTAGCCTTGCAAAAGCTGAGGGAAACGCCGTTCGATTTGGTGTTGATGGATTGTCACATGCCGGAAATGGACGGTTACGAATGCACCAGGGCTCTACGGAAACCGGATTCCGGCGTACTGAACCCGGACATTCCCGTGATCGCCATGACGGCCAATGCCATTGAAGGCAATCGGGACCGCTGTCTTGAAGCCGGAATGAACGACTTCATCTCTAAGCCCATCCGCAGCGACCAACTCGAAGAAATGCTCCACAAGTGGTCCCAGATCATCAAGATACCCCCCGGGAGCCCCAATCTTCCGTCGGAAATGAACCGGCAGGTTTTTGAATAGGGGGGGGTGGGCAAGAGAAACCTGTTCGGAAACTCAAGGCGGTTGCGGAGCCGTACTCGGCGACTTGAATCGCCAAACACGTCATTTGACGCTACAAGTCGGCTCGCAGCCGACCCGACCGCCGGGACGTCGGTCGGCTACCTTTTGGTACGCCGCATAATATCCGAGCGCACCCTATCACACTTTCCTCCGCACCAATTCGCTTGCATAGCTTTTCCCCACCATATCCCGATGCTCCCGTAGCCAATCCGTCAGCCGGGTCGATCCGGCAGGCGGGGCGTCGACATACAGGAGGTTCGCCTTCAATCCCTCGATTTCCGCTTTCGTAATCACCACGTCGCCGGTCACCATGCCAATCACCTTGCCGACCAGCAGGCCGAACCAATCCGGGATCGGGAGAATGGGCCGCCGTTTGCCGAGAATAATCTCCGACATCGCCTCGACCATTTCCCGATACGAAAACGTTTCCGGCCCGATGGCTTCGACGATTTCGTTCTCCGTTTCGCTTCCTTTTTCAACGGCAAGGGTGGCAAAATCGTCAACGAAAATCGGCTGCAATTTGTACTTGCCGTTGCCGAAAACGCCGAACACCGGGAACCGCCGCAGCATCCAGGCAATGTTGTTGATCAAAATATCTTCCTCGCCGAACAGCACGGTCGGACGGAGAATCGCGTGGGAAATCCCGGAATCGACGAGAGTTTTTTCGAGTTCCGCCTTGCCGGAAAAATATTCCAGCGGCGAATCCAACGAAGGATTCGTGATGCTCGTATGAACGATCCGCCGCACCCCGGTTTTCTTCGCGGCCTCGAAAAGCTTCTTCGTGTTCTCAACGGCGATGGAATGCTTGAAATTCCGATGATTGAACCGCACCCAATAGGTGTTATACAGTACGGAAACTCCCCGAAGCGATTCGGCAAGTCGATCCGGATCGTCGAACGAAAATGGAAACGCTTCGATTCGGCCTTGAAATTCGCCGGTCCGATCAGGTGAATTCGTCAAGGTACGAACCGTCTTATCGGCCTCAAGCAATCGCCGGGCGATGTATTTTCCGGAATAACCGAAGGCCCCGGTTACGGCATGGATTTCCGGCGTCGACATGGAAAGTGTTCTCCGTTTTGTTGAAATTCGGGTGCGCGTAAGTTTTTCTGGCAAACGAAAACGACAACAACGCAACTCATGTCATTTGATCTGGTAACCGACCTTTCAGCGAAAGGTGGCTACCTTGTTCGCTTGGCTCAATTTGATGAGCGGTGCCGTTAAAACGGATGTTGCGGTAAATCGCGATGGTGACAGGGAACTTGCTTCGGCGGGAGCGGCTGGTCGTAGCTGTCGGACCACTGCTCCCGATCGTCGTCGGAGGCATAATAGCGCAACCAAATATCCGAGTCGCCGGCGGAGCAGTCCCAATGAATGAAACTATTGCGGTGCTTCAGGTTCTTTTCCCGTGACGGAAGAATACCGCGATAGATCAACGTATACAATTCGCGGTCGCTCAGGTGGTCCGTGAAGTCGAGTTGGATTTTCTTTTCAAACAGTTTTTCAACGACCTCGCCGAGGAGTTGGGAAAGCTTTTCTTCGGTGAGCGAATCCGGGCCCGGCAGGCGAAGTTCCGGTTCGAACCAACGGTAAACAGGTTCCACGGGCGCGATTTCCCATTCCAGCATGCTGGCCAGGAAATCGTTTTCCGCGGAAAGCGGCAGGCGTTGAAACAGGATGCGACTGACCGATTCGTCGAAATAGGGCTCAAGCTCGTTGCGCAATTCGAGGTTACGAAGCAGTTCATCAACATCCGTATTGACAAAATGAGGGGGCTCGGGCATACGGGTCTCGACAGGATATCTAAAGGGGGAGGATTAAAACAGGAACACTGAAACAGGTCCGTTCACACCGGCAAAACGGCTCTCTCACATTGGTACGTTCATCTAAGGGAAATGTATCAAAAAATCGCCGTTCATCAATGTTTTTTGCCGTTTTTCGGTGAAAAGTTTTTCTCCGACCGGTTTAGAAACGATACAACCGCTATGCTTTTCCCAGTCGACTTGGTCGACGTCGAGTTGCGACACGAAAGGAACATGGTATATTGGGATAATGGTAATTGCAGACTGCCCAAGAACACCGACGACCTTCGTCTGATATTGCACAATCGATTCAAGCAGCAAAAAACGGAAAATGAACGATGATTTTTTTTGACGAAGATTCACAGGTTTATCGATCGGACGAAGACAACCGGGTATTTTGTCCCGTCTGTTTCACGCAGCGAAATGAATACATCGAAATGGACCAAGAGCTCTCTTGGGGACAGCAGGTGCTTGTTCCCGTCTATTGGTCGAATCTCGGTGCCGGTGTGTTGGCAACATGCCCGGATTGTGGCTTTGTTGCCCGGTTTTCACCGTCGACATTGCCTCCACCCGGGAATGAAGATGATTCCTGGTACAGCGAAAGCGATGAAACGCTCTGAAAGAGAGCGACAAAATCCAAATGCGAATTTCCCAACTCAATCCATTGAACTGCCTCGATTTCCTGCTGCAAGTCAAAAGTGAGGATAGAGAGGGCTTCGAAGTATTCTTGTGGTGGGAATTCCGGCGAATCCTGTACAACATCATTGTCGGAGTCATCGGATTCTGCGCTTTGATAGTCATTTGGACTTTCGTGCCGACGCATGGCAGCCAGGATATTCCGGAACCCATGGCCATTGTAGTTTTCGCGGTATTGTGCAATGTGTGCTATTGCCTGGGGTGGTTCACCGAATTGATGCTGCAAGGTTATGTGACAGATACGGGCAAAGTCGATTCGCGGTTCAATCCGGGTAAGAAGTACGGGCCGATTTGCTTCAAACTCGGACTTGGGTTGACGCTCCTTGTGATCTTTCTGGGAACGATTTGTGCGATTATTTTGAATTCGACTTGAAATCCGTGACTTGGTGAGTATGAGCGGCGCAGACGCCGGAGAAAAAACATGATCGACAGAGACGCACGAAACCGACTCCTCCGAGGAATCGACGATTACATGGAAGAGCGAATTTCGCCGGACGAGTTTGACATTCTCCTCCACGACAAAATCGCTCCGAAAACAAAAGATGAAGTTGTTCAGGAAATAGTCCGCTGGCTTTTCGATTCCTATGAGGACATCGGCACAAATCGCCTCCAATCCGAGTGCGCGTATTGGAAATTCTTCAATCGCCTTCGCCTTCTCGTGACGTCCGATGCCGAATGCCGGTTCGGTCTACAGCCGCCCCGACGCCGGTTTTCTCGATGGATCGGCGGAATTTCCGTGCCAATGCTGTCGCTACTGGCCGTTGTCTCCCTTTACCTGCAATCCGCGACGCTTTTGGTTTTCGTCGTTCCGCTATACGTTTTGTGTGGAATCGTGACTTTTGCGTCCTTGTTTTTCGAAAAACCGCCCAAGCCGAACCGTGTCATTCTCTACGCCGAATATCCTTTTGAATCCTTTGGCGAACTCTTGGCCTTGCGCCGATCCGTGCCTCATTTTTCGAGCAAGCGGTTCCCGGGGAAACCGCCGCTTCCGGCTTCGAACCGCAATTCGGTGGTTCGTTTTCTTTGGGACACACGTTGCCCGGTGTGGGTGGACCGTGCCGGCGATGCGTTCGTTCTGGTTTTTTGTTTTTTTCTCGGTTTTTTTGGGGTGATCGTCCTGTGGCCGCTCCTGATCTTGCTGACGTTCGCCGCACCGGAGGAAGGGCAAACACGGTTCGTTCTTCCGGAAACCCCATCGGAACACTCGCCGGCGTCTGCGCCGCTCAGCTAAACACGATAAATCATAATCATGTTCGATCTTCAAGCTCCCTTCAAGCCCTCCGGCGACCAACCGCAGGCGATTGACGCGATCATCAAAAACATCGAAGCCGGTCGGAAAATGCAGGCCCTCAAAGGAGTTACTGGTTCCGGTAAAACCTTCACGATGGCCAATGTGATCGCGCATTTCAATCGGCCCACGCTGGTGATGTCGCATAACAAGACTCTGGCCGCCCAGCTTTATAGCGAGTTCAAGGAATTCTTTCCAAACAACGCCGTGGCGTACTTCGTCTCGTATTACGACTATTACCAACCGGAAGCCTACATTCCCCAGCGGGATATCTACATCGAAAAAGACGCCTCGATCAACGAGGACATCGACCGTCTTCGGCTCTCGGCGACCAGTTCGCTCGTTTCCCGGCGTGATACGATCATCGTCGCAAGCGTTTCCTGTATCTACGGTTTGGGGTCGCCTGAAGATTACCGGAGCATGATGATTACGTTGCGGGTCGGCGAGGAAGTCGTTCGGGACAAAATGTTGGCTCGGCTCGTCGACATCCAGTACGAACGCAACGATGTAGCCTTTGAGCGGGGCCAATTTCGGGTTCGTGGTGACAGCGTGGAGATATGGCCGTCCTACGAAGAATACGCTGTTCGCGTCGAGTTTTGGGGCGACGAAATCGAGCAAATTTCGATCATCAATCCTCTGACGGCGGAAACCATCCGGCGGCAGAGCGAATTTTACGTCTACCCGGCCAAGCATTTCGTCATGCCTGAAGAGCGGATTCAAGCGGCCGTTGAACGCATCGAAGCCGAATTAGCCGAACGACTTAAAATCTTCAAAGACGAAGGTAAACTACTCGAAGCCCAACGGCTCTCGGCCCGGACGAAATACGACATTGAGCTCATGCAGGAGATTGGTTATTGTCCCGGCGTGGAAAACTATTCCGGTCCGCTGTCGGGTCGGCCCTCGGGCAGCGCCCCGGAAACGCTTTTCAGCTTTTTTCCCGACGATTATTTGCTTTTCGTCGACGAGTCTCACGTCACGATCCCACAGATTCGTGCCATGTACCACGGCGACCGGGCCCGAAAGCAGAATCTCGTTGAGCACGGTTTCCGATTGCCCAGCGCTCTCGACAACCGGCCATTAAAGTTTGACGAATGGGAAGCCCGGATCAACAAGGCCGTGTTCGTTTCCGCCACGCCGGGCCCGTATGAAATGGAAAGTTGCGAAGGGCATTTTGTCGACCAGGTGATCCGTCCCACGGGCCTGCTGGACCCCGTGGTCGAGGTGTCACCCGCCGCGAAGCAGATTCCGCATTTGATCGAGGAAATTCGAAAGCGCGTCGCCGTGAACGAACGTGTTCTTGTCACGGCCCTGACCAAGCGGCTCGCGGAAGACATTTCCGCGTATTTCGAGAAACAGAATATCCGATGCCGATGGCTGCACAGCGAACTGGACGCTTTTGAGCGGGTCGAACTGCTGCGTGACCTCCGGGCCGGTTTGTTCGACGTCCTGGTGGGTGTGAATCTATTGCGGGAAGGGCTCGATTTGCCGGAAGTGTCGCTGGTCGCGATTCTCGACGCCGACAAGGAAGGATTCCTGCGGAGCGAAACGTCGCTGATTCAAACGATCGGCCGAAGTGCCCGAAATGTCAATGCGAAAGTGATTCTGTACGCCGACAAGGTCACGGATTCGATGCAAAAAGCGATTGACGAAACAGAACGACGACGCAAGCGACAAATGGCGTACAATAAAGAGCACGGCATCACTCCGGAAACGATCAAGAAGAACATCGCCAAGGGAATCGAAGAGCAGGCCCATGCCCGCGAGGAAATGGCTGCGGCGGTCGGACAGAAGGACGATGAGTTGTTTATCACACAGGAATTGATCGGCGAATTGGAAAAGGAAATGCTCGCCGCGGCGGATCGCCTGGAATTCGAACGAGCCGCGGAACTTCGGGACCGGATCGAAGAATTGAAGCATCATATCGGCAAAAGTTCGAAAATGATCGACTTCGGCAAAAAAAATCAAGGTGGGAAACGGGGCCGGAAAAAACGCGGCGGCCGGGAACTGCCGAAACCGGAGATGTGATTTTTAGCGAGAAAGGCTATGGCGGCGACGTAAACGGGGATATTTCGCGTAATTTTTGAGACTGTCTCGTTTCCTCCGCGGCGACCTCGAACGTGCTCGGGAAACCCAGGCTCGAAAATCAGGGTGGGAATGTGTGCGGCCATTGACGCCGTGAATTCCCCTGCCCTATAATGGACGCGCCCCGAAAGACGATGTTTTCAACTCAATTCATTTCAATCGATCATGCCAAAATCGCGGACAAACCTCCTGTTACTCTGTTTCGCTCTCTCCGTTTCTTTCCTCTCGGCTCAGGAATTTACCGTCAAGGAGAAAATGCAACCTTTGATCGACGCTGGCGATCTACACGGCTTCGTGACCTTGGTCGCTGACAAGGACAAAATCCTGCAAATCGACTGTTTCGGGCTGGCCGATGTGGAAGCCAAGCGACCCATGACGCCGGACACCGTCTTCTGGATGGCTTCGCAAACGAAACCCGTTACGAGCATCGCCGTGATGATGCTCGTCGACGAAGGCAAGCTTTCGCTGGACGAGCCCGTAACGACCTATCTGCCCGAACTCAAGGATCTGCGAGTTGCGGTGCCCCGGGACGGCGACGAGACGGCTTTGGTTCCGGTAAACAGTCCCGTCACACTCCGTCGGCTCTTGTGCCACACCGGCGGCGTTCCGTTCATTTCGCCCATGCAGCAGCGTCACGGCATCGATTGCCTGCCCTCGAACAAGGCCCTGACGAGTTACGTCATGACACCGCTGGCCCAACAGCCGGGCACGCAGTTCCTGTACTCGAACATCGGCATCAACATCGCCGCCACGGTTGTCGAACGTGTTTCCGGTATGCCGCTGGAAGATTTCCTTGAAAAACGCCTGTTCGAGCCGCTGGGAATGAAGGAAACCTCGTTCTGGCCCACGGAAGAGCAAATCGACCGTTTGGCCAAAGCATACACGTTCAATGACGATAAAACCGGCTTCAAGGAAATAAGAATCTGGGCTCTGACTTATCCGCTCCAAGACCGAACCCGGCGGTTTGCCGAGGCCGGCGGCGGACTTTTCTCCACACCGAACGATTGGGTTCGGATTTACCAAATGCTGGCTGATGAAGGCGTTTTTCAAGGAAAACGGATCCTGTCGGAAGCGGCGGTCAAGGAAATTCGCACCGATCAAACCGGCGAATTGCCCGCCAGTTACGGCTTGGGCGCGGCCGTCTACGGGAATGCTTACGGCCATGGAGGCTCGCATGGCACGGACTCCCGCTTGAGTACGAAAAACGGCCGCATCGCCATGTATTTCATCCAGGAAGCCGGACTTCCCAAGGCGGGTCCCTCACGAGACACCTTTTTCGATACCGTCCTGCCTCCGTGATTCGGTCGAACGGTATCCGCTTAATTTTCGGAACGATTGCATAGTTCCGGATGGGAAAAAAATCTCGCGCGGAGATCAAAATGGCCCCTGCTTTCGGTCATGTGACCCTCTTGGGCTTTTTTTCTGAAATGCTTGCCAAAGAGAGTTCAGTTGCGGTACAATAGGCGTTGATGGAGCGTCTCAACTTCGAGACGGTTCGCCTTCTTTTAACCTTTGCTTCGGAAGAATTTGGAATGACTGACACCGCGCCGCTGCTGACCCCGGAAGAAATCAGGCCCCTCGCCGGTAAAATCGGTGGGCTTTTGAACGAACTGGACCGTATCCTTTTGGGCAGACCCGATTTGCACAAAATGGTCGTCATCGGCATTTTAAGCCGGGGTCACGTCTTGCTCGAAGGTGGGCCCGGCGTGGGGAAGACGGCCCTGATCAAGGCCCTGGGCGACCTTTTCGGGCTCGAATTCAGCCGCGTCCAATTCACGCCTGACCTTATGCCCGGCGACATTCTCGGAACCAACATTCTCCAGGAGAGCGAGGGCGGCCACCGCGAAATGGTCTTCCAGCCGGGGCCCGTGTTCACAAACATCCTGCTCGCCGACGAAATTAACCGGGCCTCACCGAAAACGCAGTCGGCATTGCTCGAAGCGATGCAGGAACGCTGCGTCACGCTCTTGGGGCAAACCCGACCGTTGCCCAAACCGTTTTTCGTCCTTGCATCGCAAAACCCCATCGAATTGGAAGGCACCTATCCGCTGCCGGAAGCGCAACTCGACCGATTCCTGTTCAAGTTGCATGTCGATATGCCCTCGGCGGGAACTATGCAGGATATTATCACGTCTCGTCGTC
>JBEBTM010000098.1:0-10769 GCA_040393745.1 Thermogutta terrifontis
GGGTTTATGACCCGGGAATCGCCGATGCGACAACCCTGCTCCAGGTTCTCCAGACATTGCTCAAAGGCGCCCAGGATGTTCGTCTTTCACTGGACCCGAAAACGGGCGGAGTCGCCGCTTGGGGGCGTCCGGCCAATCACGATCTCATTGTCAAGACGATCCGCGAAATGCAGCTCAGCACGCCGGTTTTCGAAGTCATTCCGCTTGTCTACCTGAGCCCGACCACAGCCGTGGAACTGATTAAGAAATTTTTTGAAACATCGACGGTTTCTGAGTCAACCACGTCCGGCAGTTCAAGTTCGTCGTCGGCCCCGAAAACGGTCGGTGCAGCGCCACCGGTGGTCGAAGCGGATGTCACGAACCGACAAATCATCGTCCGGGGCACTGCCGCACAGGTTACCCAGATTCGGGCCTTGCTCCTGAAACTCGGTGAAGAAGGTATCACGGGGCGGAAAAGCCGAACCGGCGGTGATCGAATGATCCCGCTGAGTCCCGCGGTGCAGGCGATTGTCCTCGAACAGCTCCAGGGAATGGGACCGCGTTTGGGCACGAGCCAGATCAAGGTCGTCGTCCCCTCGAACACGGTTCCCATGCGGTCCACATCGGATTTAATCCAGCAGCAATTGCCGGCGCATGACGCCTTTCCGGCGTCGCAGCCGCAACGACAAGCTCGCCCCGTGGACGAACCGGAAGACATCGACGATCTCATTCACCGAACACTCGAAAGCACGCCTGAACCGACCTATTTCGGGCCGCTGACGCAACATAACCTGGCGCAGCCGGTCCGGTATTTGCCGGTCCAAATGACGACACAAGGTGCCCCTGCGGCGACGGTGTATCAACCGGGCACGGTAACCTCGTCAACGAACCATGAGCCGGTGTACTCGCCGATTGAGGCCGTGGAAGGTGACTCAAACACCGACGAAACCACTGAACTTCGGCGACAGATCACCGAATTGCAACGGAAACTCGACCGCTTGGAGTCAGCCCGGCCCGGTCCGCGTGACATGGCACCGCGTGACATTCCGCAACTCGGTCTTCCGCTCCGGGGACGGTCGCAGGAAATTCCCTTGGAGCGTTCCACGGATCACTCGCGGCCTGTCCAAGGTCGCGGTGAAATCGAGAAAACCGATTCGTCGATCGTCGCTTCCGGCGGACCCGGCGGGATTTATCTTTCTTCGGATGATCCGGAAGCTTTGGACCAGATTGAAGATCTGATTCGAATGCTCTCGGATGAAACCTTACTCGGCAGAACCACGATGGTCGTCCATTATCTCAAGCATTCGACTGCGGAAGTCGTTGCTTCGACACTGCAAAGTCTGTTGGGAACGTCCGGCAGTACGACGATCGGCGTGACCGGCAGCGGGTCGATTGACACTTCGCCGGCCTTGGAAGGCGCCCAGCGGGCCGCGATTTTGGCGAGCCTTTCCATGGGCGGCACGATTGAAAAGACGGGCCCCGTTACCATCACGGCGGATTCCCGGCTCAACGCACTGTTCATCCAGGCAAATCTGGTCGACCATAAAACCATTGAGCTCCTGTTACCGATTCTCGATCAGGCGGATATTCCCGGCGGTGAGGCAGCGGTCATACCGAAAGCCCGACTTATTCCGATCAAGCACATGCGTGCCGAGGCGGCGATGGAACTTGTTCAGCAGGCATTTCCGACCCGGATGGAAAGCGGTTCCGGTGGTGGAACTACGGGTACGAATCGTCAGCAAAACAATCGTCAGCAGGGTAATCGTCAACAGCAGCAAATGCCGCCCCAAATGATGATGATGCCGCCGGGCGGTCCCGGTGGGCCGGGCGCGATGATTAAGCAGATTATGGCTCGAATGTGTGGCGGACAGACCGCGAAAACCACGGAGAAAGAAGCGACGATGAGTTTGGCCGTGGACAGCGGATCGAATTCGTTGATCGTGACCTCGCCGGAATCGTTGTACTTGGTCGTTCGTGAATTCGTTGAAGACATCGACGGTCGAGCGGCGGAACGGCAGGTTGTGACGCATCACGTCAATTTGGTCAACCTCAGCCCGTCAATGGCCAGTTCGGCAATGGGGAATATTCTCGGTGAGGCGGTTACAATTTCGACGACATCCACAGGCACGACGGGGACAGGCACGAACCGTAGTAGCGGCTTCGGAGGTTTCGGCGGGTTTGGTAACACAAATCGATCCGGCGGCTTCGGCAACATGGGCGGTGGCAATACGGGCAACCCATTCATGAACATGATGCGCGGCGGCACTGGAGGTTTCGGAGGTCAGCAGCGCACCGGTGGGTTCGGCGGCGGCAATATGGGCGGTTTCGGTGGACAACGCGCCGGTGGCGGTGGTTTCGGAGGCCGCTAATCGCAGAGCCGGACGGCGAAGTTCCCGTTTCGTTGATTTGTTATTCTAAAGACGGAACACGGTCTGCCCAAGGGGAATCGGGGGCCAGTTCGAGGAAGATTCGAAGATGTTCCCGGGCTTCGTTCGGCAATCCGACCCGGTGGAGTAGCATTCCCAAGTGGAAATGAACTTCGGCATAGTCCGGATGATGCTTCAAGGCCCCACGAAAGGCGGCCGCGGCCCACTCGTCGTTACCCTGTTCGACCAAGACGCAGCCAAGATTGGCCCGGGCTTCGACGAATTCTTCATCCAATTCGATCGCCATAAAATACCGCTCCCGAGCGCCGGACAGGTCGGCCAATCGGTAAAGCACCTCGGCAAGCTGGAAATTGACCTGCGCATCAGGGCCACCCACAGCCAACGCCGTTCGGTACAATTCAGCCGCTTCTTCCAGATGCATCGCATTCTCGCATTGCAATGCCGCCTCACAGATCGATTCCCTGGACAGGTCGATTTCTCCTGAATTTTCCGACTCGAAAACAGATTCAAGAACCTGTAAGGCGTCGCCGCGTCCCCAGGGATGCGATTCCGTCGGACCCGATTCAAGGAGCTCGTCCGGTTCGGCGTCCCGGTTGAAATCGCCTTCCAGAACAAACGCGAAACAATGCTGCCCATCCTGGTCCACGGGGCCTGATTCAGTAACGAAAAGAACGTCTTTACCTCGGACTCTGACGTCGACTTGGCCGTGGGGCAAAAAACGCCTCATTCTAGTGAGTCGGTCCAGAGCACGAGGCTGAGTGAATCCGGCATCGAGCATACTCCGGACGATCTTGAGCGGGGCGATGCCTTCGTGGTCGAAATAAGGCAGTCGATGAATCCGTCGCACAGGGACAAGAATGCCTCGGGTCTGAAGATGTCGGACGACACTAAGGGACACACCGGTCAATTCGGCTAACATCGACGGTGTGTACAGCGTTTCGTGGGCCTTTTCGTCGCCGGCTCCGCTTTTGTCGGCTCGGCAACGGCTCCAGAATTCGGCTTCGGGCACGATTTCCAGCCGGCCGGCCTCGAAGGCGTCACGGGTCAGGTTGTCGAGTTCTTCTTGCCAGTGGTTCCAGTCCGTTCGGGCCGACTCACCTTCGCCGACAACAAGGATGCCAACCTTGGGAGTGAGTTTTTTCGCAACATGCCCTCCGGCCAAACGGACGATCTCCGCCGCTTCCTTGCGGTTCGAGGCCGCGAGCTTGCCGAGAAAATAGACCGATTGACCATCGAGAGGCATGAGTTGCGAATGGGTTGGCAGATTCCGCAGCTATCCGTCTTACAACGACAGGGTTTGCTTGCGCTGACTCGTCGTTGGCACTGGGAGGGCCTATTTGCCCATTTCTTTCAGGGCTTTGATACAGGACTCGATACGTTCCAGCTTGTCGGGCGCATGCTCGTCTTCGACGACGTACCATTCCGTTCCGCCAACGGTTTCGCAGAGTTCGAATGCCCGCTTCCAGTCGACTTTGCCACCGCCAATGATGTCCCGCCCGGTTTCCTTGAGGTGAACGGTCTTCGAGCGGCCCTTGAACTTTTCGATCATCGCGTAGGGATCGCCGCCGCCCTGTTGGTAGTTACCAAGGTCCATCTGGTGAACCACTTCCTTCACGGTCGTATCAAAGAGCATTTCCCAGGCCGGCGTGTCGCCGATTTTTTTCGCGTCGAAACCGTGGGCGTGGTAGCCTACGAACATATCGACCGCTTTGGCCTTTTCCGCGATTGCATTGAGGCGATCGGCGAATTTCGCGTTTTCTTCGACCGATTTCGTATAATCGCCGTAAGACGGAACAATCATAAATCGGGTGCCAAGGGTTTTGTGAATTTCGACTGTTTTATCAAACTTTTTGTCATCGAATTCGCCCATCCCGGTGTGCGTGCCGGCACATTTCAAACCGATGTCGTCCAGCATTTTGCGGATGTCCTTCGGATCCTTCCCGTAATAACCGGCAAACTCAACGCCATCGTACCCCATCGCCTTAATGGCCTTGAGAGTTCCTTCGAGATCCTTGTTCGCGGCGTTCCGAACGGAGTAGAGTTGCACGGCAATCGGAATACGTTTCTTGTTGTCTTCGGCCCGGACCAGTGCGGAAAGAGCTGAAACGCCGGCCGAGGCAACGGCGGCAGTCGCCAGAAATTCACGTCTTTTCATGCTTTAGTTCCTTTTGAGATGGTTTTATTGGGGTGAAACGACGGGGACCAAAGCGGCCCGCGACCATTATTCTACATTTTTGACGGAAAAAGAAAACACCCAAGCAAATTTTGCCTTGGCTTTCCCGGAAGGGGCGATACAATAGCGAATTCGAAGGCGGCATTAGCGAATCGGGAACGCTGTCCCTGAAAGCCGCACCATTTGAACAACCATTCGAGATATATTCCATGCGGGCAATCGTTTTGTTTTCGGGAGGGTTGGATAGCATGTTGGCGACGCATATCCTCCAGGAGCAGGGGATCGAAGTCATCGGCCTGAATTTTTTGACGCCTTTTCACGATGCGACCCGAATGGCCAAAGAAGCGGCTGCGGCGGCGGGGATTGAACTCGTTATCCACCAAACCAGTGACGATTACATTGAACTCATCGCCCATCCTCGCTGGGGATATGGCAAAGCGGTGAATCCGTGCATTGATTGCCGCATTGAAATGTGCCGAATCGCTAAAATTCTGATGAACGAACGGGATGCCGGCTTCGTCGCCACGGGAGAACTTTCCGGCCAGCGGCCGAACAGCCAGATGCAGCATCAACTCCAGTTGATTGAGCGGGAATCCGGTTTGGAGGACTATCTCCTGAGACCGCTTTCGGCATCGATCCTACCTCCAACGGCACCGGAACGTCTCGGTTGGGTCAACCGCTCGAAGCTGTTTGGCTTCACGGGACGCGGTCGGGCCCACCTGATCGCTTTGGCTCGGAAACTGGGAATTCAAAAGATTCCTCAGCCGTCGACAGGTTGTTTTCTCTGCGAAAAATCGTATGCGCCGAGGCTGATCGACCTTTTCCGGTACGAACCCAATCCCACGGACTGGGACGCCGAACTTCTTAACGCGGGGCGACAACTGCGGATTTCACCGACACTTAAAGTCGTACTCGGCCGGGACCGGGATCATTGTGACCGCTTGGCGGAACTCTTCGAGCGGCCTGATGCAAGGGCGGCGATCCTGATGATTCCCGAGTCATTCAATGGCCCTACGGCCTTGTTGGTCGGGCAGGATGTTGATGAAACAAAACTCGATAACAGCAAATTGGGCAATTTGACTCGTCTTGGAGGGGCGTTGATGCTACGATATACGAACCCGGAAAAATACGAAGCCGAAAAAGCCACTGCCCAACTTAGGTTTGGAAATCGGCGTGAGATCGTCTCGATTTCCACGGATGACGAAGTCCAAACCTACCGTGTTATTTAGCTCCGCGAATGTGCTCGTCCCTTTTTTGCCCCGGAAAAAGGGGAAAGGGCCGCCGGGGGGCCTTGAAAAGAACTAAAAACACGTCAAAATGGCAAATCTTATATCGCTTAGTGGCAGACGCCGGTTCGGTCGCTTTCCGTCCTTTAGGGGAGAGCCGCTGTGAGTTTGAGCCTCTTTTTTCAGTGATTAAGGCCGTTATGAACAGCGGCGTAAATATACAGTTGATCGCTCGCCCCGTTCGGTGAGCTTGTCTATAAAGTTCGGGAAAATAAACGGTTTGGGGTAAAAAATGGCCAAAGCTCAAACATTGACGGTTCAGCTTCGTGATTCCTTCGGCAAACGGCGTAATCGTCGACTTCGCAACGACGGTAAAATCCCGGCGGTGCTTTACGGGCACAATCAGCCGGTCCAAAGTTTGTCTGTTGCCGCCGACGAACTGGAGTCCGTTGTTCGGCACGGCAACCGTTTCGTCCAACTCGGCGGTGATGTGAAGGATCAGGCGTTCATTAAAGATGTGCAATGGAATACCTGGGGAAACCAGATATTGCATGTCGACTTCGCTCGCGTTAGTGCGACGGAAAAGGTTCATGTGACCGTTTCCGTTGAGCTTCGCGGTGAAGCCCCCGGAACAAAAGACGGCGGCGTTGTTAAGCATGTTTTGCACAGCATTGAACTTGAATGTGCCGCTGCGGCGGTTCCGGAAAAGCTCGAAGTCAACATCAACAGCTTGGCTTTCAATCAGTTGATTCACGTCTCCGACTTGGAACTCCCGTCCGGCGCGGTCGCCTTGATTGACGCAAATACTCTCGTTGTGAGCTGTACACCGCCTGTCGAGATTGCGGAAACCGAAGCGACGGAAGGCGACAATGAGCCGGAAGTCATTGGACGGAAGAAAACGGAAGAAGATACGGAAGAATGAAGCTTGTTGTCGGGCTCGGAAATCCGGGTACGAAGTATCGGCAGACGCGACACAATGTCGGTTTCATGGTCCTGTCCGAATTGGCGTCCCGGTTCCCCGGCAGTGTTTCCAAATCCCGTTTCCACGGTGATACCGTCGAGTTTCGCGGCGTTTCCGGGGAAAACGTAATGATGCTGGCCCCAACAACCTACATGAACCGGAGTGGCTTGAGTGTCGGTGAAGCTGCCCGGTTTTACAAGATTCCCCACGAAGATGTGTTGGTTGTTTGCGACGACTTAAACTTGGCACTCGGTCGAATGCGATTTCGCGCCGAAGGAAGTAGTGGTGGTCAAAAGGGACTGGCGGATATCCTCCGTGTCCTTGCGTCGGAAAAGGTTCCCCGGCTGCGGATTGGAATCGGCGAACCTCCCGGTACAATGGACGCGGCCGACTTCGTGTTAATGAATTTCACGGAAAAAGAGCGGCAGGAAATGGATGTGACGATCAAAGAGGCGGCTGATGCCGTCTTGTATTGGGTCAAGTCCGGCATGGCCGAAACCATGAACCGCTACAACCGAAAAAATGAGCGCTGAACGGTTGCGGAATCGTTCAGATGGAAAAATATTCAAGATTTTCACTAAATAAACTCGTTCTTTGAAGAGCAAAGCCTGTGCGCTTCGCCTTCCTTCAAGGAAACCGAACCAGAACCCGCATATTATGTCTACGAATGTTTACGAAGGGTTGTTTATTTTCGATTCCGACCAGTATGCCAAGACACCGGATGATGTGTCCGGCCAGGTGACCACGTTCATCGAGCAAATCGGCGGCGAAGTGTTGCTCAGCCGGCTCTGGGACGAGCGTAAGCTGGCCTATCCGATCAAGGGACACCGTCGAGGTACCTATTGGTTGTCGTACTTTCAACTTGATCCCCTCAAGGTCAAAGAATTGACGCGACAATTCCAATTGTGTGGTAGCGTTATTCGTTTCTTGTTTTTGAAGGTTGATCCACGGCTGGTCGACACCTTGGTCGAGCATGCCCGAGCCGGACATCTTCATGCAGGCGAGCAAGCACCGCAAGACGATTCGGCTGAACAGCAAGATGACGCTTTTTCGACTGATGACGATGTCGATGAGCTTCCGATTAAGTAATTTTGGCTCGTGCCTGCGTCGCTCTGTTTCAGCGAGACTTTAACGAGATTGAGTATATGGCAAGTTTTAACAGAGTTATACTGCTTGGCAATCTGACACGGGATCCCGAGTTTCGGTACATCCCGACTGGAACGGCCGTTGCGGACATCAGCCTTGCGGTGAATGATCGACGTAAAAGCCAGACAGGAGAATGGGTTGAAGAAACGACCTTCGTCGACGTGACCCTTTGGGGTCGTACAGCGGAAATCGCTTCGGAGTATCTTTCGAAGGGTTCACCGGTCCTGATTGAAGGACGTTTGAAGCTCGACACTTGGGAAACGGAGGGACAGAAACGCTCCAAACTCAAGGTGATCGGCGAAAAGATGCAGCTCCTCTCCGGTGGCCGTAGTGAAGGGGGCGGATCTTATGCCGGCGGTCGTCCCAACACGCAGAACGCCCCCCAGTCGCCGCCGAGACCGGCTCCGCAGCAGGATAGCTATTATGAGCCGCCGCACGATGATGATGTCCCTTTTTAATTGACAAGATTTTTGGCCGTCGATCTGCGATCGTCGTGCCCCAATTCAATTAGTGAAATACGGAACTGAACGATGACAGTTGTTAGAAACAAACGTGCCCGTTGCCGTCAGCGCAACAACAAACGACTTCCTTTGGGCCCCGGTGGCGGTGTCCAGCTTCTCCTGATCCAGACCATTGATCCCCTCGGAAAGCAAGGTGATATCGTTGAAGTCAAACCCGGTTACGCCAACAATTTTCTGATTCCTCAGGGATTGGCAACCGTGGCGACCGATCACCACAAACGAATGGTCGAAAAGCACCGTGCCAAACTGGCCGAGATTCAGAAGAAACGGCTTGTCGGCCTCCAGTCGCTTGCCGATGAAATTCGGACCAAGCGGGTCTCCATCGAGGCGAATGCCAACGAAGAAGGGCATCTTTACGGATCGGTCGGGCCGGACGAAATCGTCAAGGCTCTCCGTAATGAGGGTATCGTTCTTACGCCGGATCAGGTTCGCCTTTCAGGACCGATTAAGGAATTGGCTCTCTACACGGTGAAGATTTATCTCGGTCACGGTATCGAAAGCGAACTTAAAGTCTGGGTTGTCCCTACCGTAACTGATAAATAAGCCGGTATGACCGCACGGAATGAGGTCGAGAAGGAGGCCGGGCGCTCTCCGTCTCGGCTTTTTTCGTTTACGGTCCGTCCTCCATTTCAACCGTAAAATCATGTCCGGTGTCGGCGTTCTTTGTTTTGCCGCAAGCTACGCGATTGCCTTCGTACTGGAAATCGCCCTATCCGGGTTCCGTAGTTCCTTCAGGAACGGTTTGGTTCTTTTTTGGACTATTGCCGGTTTAGTTGCACATTCCGCGTATCTCTCGTATCAACACGCCGTTTTACAGAGTGCCATCGACGGAGCCGAATCCTACTTTTTCGTTTCCGCCTGGGGCCTCGTTCTGCTTTATCTTTATCTGCGATGCTATCATCCTAAGACGCCGTTCGGTTTTGTCTTTTGGCCCATCATCCTCAGTTTGATCGTGGGTGGTGTTTTGGTGTCAAGATTGCCTTCACCGTCTGTCCCGGCCGTTGTTGTGACGGAAGCTGTTTCGCAAATCGCCCCCCTTTGGAAACGGCTCCACGCGGGCACCTTTTTCTTCGCCACGCTGAGCGTTTCCCTTGGGTTTGTCGCCGGCGTGATGTACCTGACCCAGGACCGCCGCTTGCGTCGAAAACAGCCGGCTCCGCGTTTTCTCAAACTGCCCACGTTGGAATGGTCGTTATCGGTGTGCCGCCAATCGATCGGTGCTTCGATTTTTCTTTCGGGGGCTTGCATTTTTTCGGGATTGAACCTCCGGGCCGGCACGGTCGGCGAACAAGTTCGCTGGGATGATCCGCTGGTTTTTGGAACGCTGCTTTTGTTCGGTTTTTTGCTGCTCTTTTCCGGCGTTCTTTGGGGGCGATTTTTTAAGCGTGAAGGACGACATGTCGCCCTCCTCACGCTCTCGGCCTTCTTGTTTCTCGTCGCGATTCTCGTTCTCGGGCTGCTTCTAGGAGGAACGCACTGGAACCGAGACAAAAAAACGTCGCCGATCACCGGGGTTTCAGCAAGATTCGACGATCCGACGGACGTTTCAGCCGGAAAGGAGCTCCCGGCATGAATCTTCGACTGATCGGGATTAATCACCGCACGGCGTCCATCGAGATTCGCGAATCGCTGGCGTTTTCACCGGAGCAAGTTCGACATGCCTTGGATGTCTGGCAGGACGGCTCGACGGAAATCGAAGCCGTTTTACTTTCGACCTGTAATCGTACGGAATTTTATGTCGCTTCGGAAGGCCCGGACTTGCCGCCCGCCGAGGAACTCTTGGGCTTTCTGTTGCAGCAAAAAGAATGTCAGGCGAAAACGATTCCTATGGTGTCTCAAATCATTTCGCTGAAAGGACTTGACGCTGTTGAACATCTGTTTCTCGTAGCATCGGGTCTGGATAGTATGGTCCTCGGCGAGGCACAGATTCTCGGCCAGGTCCGTACGGCGTATCAAACGGCCCTGGAGGCGGAAACGGTCGGTTCCATGACCCATGCACTTTTCCAGGCGGCCCTCAAAACGGCCAAGTCCGTGGCCACGGAAACCGACTTGCATAAACATCGGGTCAGCATTCCAAGCATTGCCGTCGCCGATTTCGCACTCCAGATTTTCGAGCGGCTTGAGGACAAACGCATCGCCCTCTTCGGAGCGGGTGATATGGGGCAGGAAACGCTTTGATACCTCCGCGAGCACGGCGCTCGATCGATCACCGTGGTCAATCGAAGTCGGGCCAGGGCCGAATCGCTGGCTGCGGAAATCGGGGCCGACGTTCTCGACTGGTCCCGACGTCTCGACGTTTTAGCCGAGGCGGATATTGTCGTTACGACAACAGGCGCGACCGAACCGATTGTCACGCTGGAAGATTTTCGTACCGTA
>JBEBTM010000099.1:0-10740 GCA_040393745.1 Thermogutta terrifontis
TGACCGAAGGCGAGGAAAAAGAGCTTGAAACCGTGTTCCAGTCGCTTTTCGATGTCGGCAAACTTGCACCCGGCTCCGCTCTGGCACGGGCCGTTGTTCGAATGGTCAATAACAAGGCCGGTCTGGCTTGGACGAGCAGTGCCCACACGGCCCTGCCCGTCAGCACGACCGCCCAGGGTCCCGGTGCGGAACTGTTTACGAACTCGATCGATAACACCGACATTGCCAAGAAGCTCAAACTGCTTGTCGCACCGCTAAAGACCAAAATGTAAAGCAACAAACGAACAAGGGACGTTATCCCCAAGTTGCGCCGACGCTCCACTTGGGGCTCTGGATTTGGGATGCATTTTATGACCCGAAAGCATGTTTGTGTCTTTCTTTGCACTCTCCTGGCCTGTCTCGTCCTGTGCCATATCGATCTTTATCCTCGTAAAAACCCCGAGCCGGGTACGAAGGAAAGGGCCGTGGTACTCTCGGTCGACGACAAGGGCCTCATGGATATCGGCGTCCAGAAAATGGGTACGCAGGTGCTCGAAGTCGAAATACGTTCCGGAAAGTGGAAAGGCTCCATGTTCCGGGCCACGAACCAGCTTCGGGCCGACATGGAACTGGACAAGATCTTCGAAGTCGGCGATGTCATTCTCGTCGGTATCCTGAACGATGCCGATCCGCTCACGTCCACGGTCAACGCCCAGGATCATTATCGGGTGACCAACGTGATCCTGCTTTTCGGTCTCTTTTCGCTCCTCCTGCTTCTCTTCGGCGGCTGGACGGGCTTCAATGCGTTGTTTTCGTTCCTGTTCACGGGTTTGGTGCTCTGGAAGGTCGTCATACCCCTTTGCTTACGCGGCTGGAACCCGATTCTTGTGTGCTTCGCCGCGGTCGTGATTTTGTGTCTGGTCATCATTTTCCTCGTCGCCGGTCCAACCCGAAAAGGCGTGACCGCGTTCTGCGGAGCCTTGCTCGGTGTATTGGCTAGCTCCGCGTTGGCCTACGTTTTCGTATATCTTTTCAAGATCAACGGAGCCATGATGCCGCGCGGCGTGACGCTGCTCAATTCCGGTTTCGAGTCCCTGTCTCTCCCCGCGATTTTCATCGGCGCAATTTTTCTTTCCGCCTCGGGAGCCGTGATGGACCTCGCCATGGACGTCGCCGCAGGTATGGAAGAAGTCGTCCAAAAAAAACCGGACATTGCCCGGCGGGAACTCTTGAGCAGCGGGCTGCGCATCGGTCGGGCCGTGGTCGGGACCATGACCACAACGCTCCTTTTGGCTTATTCCGGCGGCTACATGACCATGCTCATGGTTTTCACCGCCACCGGCACATCGATGATCGACTTACTGAACCATCCGTATCTGGTCCCGGAAACCGCCAAAACGCTCGTCGGCAGTTTCGGTCTGGTCCTGGTCGCCCCCTTCACGGCTTTCGTGGGGGCCTTTGTGTTTGTCCGTCGCCACAATGACTCGGAGGCGAACGAGGAAACTTCATGATGAAAAAAGGATATACCCTCAAAAGACTTGCGGCTTTTCTTACCCCAATTTCGCTTTCGTCCCTTGAGAAACCGTGAATTTCGGGTAGAATGACCGTCCGATCCTCTCTCGATCCCGACCGCCTCGAAACCCTGTCTTTCACGTATGAGCGAACTCCACGAAGAATGCGGTGTCGTTGCCATTTACCATCTTCCCGACGGAGAAACATCTCCGCTTTGCACCGCGCAGGGGCGTGAAAACGTTTCTTCGCTCGTTCCCAGGATGCTCCTGGATCTGCAAAATCGCGGCCAACTTGCCGCTGGAATGACAACGTTTTCTCCCTTTCGAAAACAGCTGATCGATACTCACAAGGAAGTCGGTTCGGTTTCAGAAGTTTTCCATTTCACCAAAAGAGCCCAATTCGCGACCCTCATGAAGGAATACTCGGGCCGCGCCGCGATCGGGCATGTTCGCTACGCCACCTGCGGACGCGACGACCGTAGTTACGCCCAACCATTCGAGCGACACCACATCAAAAAGCATAAATGGTTCAGCTTCGCCGTCAACGGCCAGATCGCCAATTACAGCAATCTCCGCGAAACGCTCCTCAATGATGGCAACACTTACCTGGCCCGGGAGACGGACACGGAAATCGTGATGCACTACATATGTGCGGCCCTCTCGCCGCAAGAAGAGCCGGATTTGGTGGAAGTCTGCAAAACGCTGGCCGATCTGTTCGACGGCGCCTACAGCCTGGTCTTTCTCAACGCCTTGGGCGAAATGTTCGTCGCCCGGGACCCGCTGGGCATCAAGCCTCTCTGCTACGCCGTGGAAGGTTCGCTTTTCGCCGCGGCCAGCGAAAGCGTGGCCCTGTTCAACCTCGGTTTTTCGGCGGAAAACATCAAGAACGTCGAGCCGGGTGAAATGATCGTCATCAATGAAAAAGGAATCACCTCGCACCGTTTCGCCGAGAACAAACGCACGGCACACTGCTTCTTCGAGTGGGTCTACTTCGCTAATGTCGCCAGCACGCTGGACGACCGCAGCGTCTATCTGGCTCGGAAAAATCTCGGGGAAGAGCTTGCCAAACAGGAACTCGAACTCGACGACGTCCTGATCGACCACGACACGATCGTTGTTCCCGTCCCGGATACGAGCAAGGCCGCCGCCGACTCCATGGCCTACACGTTGGGCATCCCGAGTTTGGAAGGCCTGATCCGTAACCGCTACAGTGGTCGAACCTTTATCGAAGGCGGCGAATTTCGCTGGAAAAAAGCGGAAACCAAATACACGCCACTCCGGGAAGTGCTCGAAGGTAAACGGATTTTCCTTGTCGAGGATTCCATCGTCCGAAGCACGACCATGCGGGTTCTCCTGCAACGAATCCGGCAGCTCGGCCATGTCAAGGAAATCCACGTCCGAGCCGCCTGCCCCCCAATCGTGGGCCCCTGTTTCTACGGCGTCGACATGTCCTCTTACGGCGAGTTGTTCGTTCCCCATTACATGGACGGCGCCCCCCGTGAAGAATGGATCGTCACCCCGGAAATCGAAGCTCAAATGGCCGCCGATCTCGGCGCGGACACGTTGCGTTACCTTCCCATCGAATCCGTTGCCCGGGCCATCGGACTACCGGAATCCAAGCTCTGCCAGGCTTGTATTACCGGTCAATATCCGACCGTCTGGGGCCAAAAGCTTTCTGCGGAAGCCTTTGATATCTACCAGAATTCTCCCGCCCGATCCGAAGGCCAGACGTTCGACGGACCACGGTTGAGCCTGATCGGGGGATCATGATTCTTTGTGTTGCATTTCCTCGTCTAAAACCACCCTACCGAATCGTCGCGTACTGACGCCGACCCTCTTTTTGATACTTTTCGACAAATGGACAAACAACCCTGCATCGACAGATACCTCTGTGTCCGTTGCGGCCAATGCGTCGCATCCTGCCCTATGGGCCTGTTCCAACGGAAACAGGCCACGGAATATCCGACAGTCGTCGACCATGCCGAAAATGCTTGCATTGCTTGCAATCATTGTGTTTCCGTGTGCCCGGTCGGGGCGGTTTCCGTGGGAAACATCGGCGCCGACGATTGCCAGGTCTTTGCCAAAGAAAGCGTTCCCCGCTTCGATCACATTGCCACCTTGGCCCGCATGCGGCGTTCGATTCGGCGCTATTCGGACAAGCCCGTGGAAGACCGGATTATTGTTCAAATGCTCGATGTAGTCCGCTGGGCTCCTTCGGCGAAAAACGGACTCCCCGTGAAATGGGTGGTCATCAATAACCGGGAAAAGCTCCTCGAACTGGGAGCGATCGCACTCCAGTGGCTCGAAAAACAGCCGGGCGGAGAGGTTCTGCGGGCGGCTTGGAACGCCGGCGAAGATCCGATTTTCCGCGGCGCTCCCTGCCTCGTGGCCGCCTACACGGAATCCACGGCGATTTGGCCCCAGGTGGATACGGCTATTGCGGTTGAAACACTCGATCTCTGTGTCACGGCCATGCGTCTGGGAAGCTGCTGGGCCGGTTTCTTCATCCGAGCGGCCCAGAACGACCCCGAAATCAACGCCTGGCTCGGCTTGACCACGACACAACAGGTTCACGGCGGTCTGATGCTCGGACACATCGGCGATGAAGTCTTCCAAAAGATCCCCTATCGGCCCGAATTGGATTTACGTTGGATTCATTGACCGAAGACCACGATCGCAAACCGTTTTCGATTTGAGTGGGAACGGAGAACGTCTTGACATTATCGTCAAAATTCGTTAGGGTTCCGGCCGTTCGGGCTCGGTTGTCGTGCCCGGCTCGACGGGACCCGTTTTCCACGACTTTTCCATGAAGCCTCCGGAAACACTGCGAAACACCCTGCACCGCCTGATTCTCGGGGGGGTACTCGCGATTCCGTTGTTGCTTTCCATGCCTTCGTGTCATTGGCTTCGAACGCCGGAAGTGCCACCCTCACCGCGAACCGGTTTGGTCACGGATACGAAAGCGCCAAAAAACTCCGTTGGTATCGAAGTCTATTATATCCGTCTCATGCCGCAGCAGGAAAACCTGCTCCAGCAGCTTTGGATGGAAGTCGACGAACTGGCCATCACAGACCACCAGCTTCGACACGATCTCATGGAACACGGCTTTCGTGTCGGCGTCCAAGGGGCCGTGCTTTCCAAAACGCTGTCCAAGCTCTTGAACATTTCCGAATCCGAGGAAACAGGTCACAGCAATCAATTCGGTCAGTTCACCGAAGTTGACGTCTCCGACATACCCCGCGATCCAACCGTTCAGCGATTTATCTGGAACCTGATGTCCGACATGCAGGTCAAGTTGACTCTCTACGACGATCCCCAGCCGGATCTTTCGCTCTTTCGAGCGGGACCGAGCGGCCTGATTCGCGGTGAAACCTATCAAAACGCGCTGAGCATGATGACGGTCAGCGCGGTCCCGGAATACGATGGAAGGGTCCGCTTTCAACTCATGCCTGAACTGGAATACGGCGAAAAGACGATTCGCTACGAATTCAAAAGCGGTTTCGGCTATATGGACAATCGGCGACCAAGCCTGCCGTTTACGAACCTGACCGTCCCGCTGAACCTTTATCCCGGCCAGTGGATCATCGTCGGCCCTTCACAGCGAGAGGACGCCGGGCTGGGACATGCCTTTTTCACTCGGGACGACGGCCGACAACGAAAGCTCCTCGTCATCCGACTGACCAACGTTCAGCGGCCCTTGACGGACCCCAATATCGGCACGCTCCCCGAGCCGGCTCAGCCGAGCGGTTGGACAATTCAGGATCGGCACTGAGTTTTTTTGAAAAATCGGCGGGTTTTCCGCGAAAATCTTCGTAAAATCTTGTTTTTTCCGAAAACTCGGGTATCCTTAGGAAACTAAAGTCGGTGACGTATCGCCGAAAAACGAGCGGAACACAAATACCTTGAACCAATGTCATCGCGGAGTATTTCCGGGATGTTTGCCTTGTTACTTATTCGATAACCACTGGAGAACCTATGGCGCTGAGGAGGATGGACAATCGTCGTGAACCACCGAAAGACAAACAACGAATCAACGAAAACATTCGGGTCCCGCAAGTTCGTTTAATCTCCGAAGACGGAGAGCAAAAAGGCATTATGAACACGGCCGAAGCGCTGGCGATGGCGCGCCAGGCGGGTCTGGACCTTGTGGAAGTCGCCGCCGACGGTAAACCGCCGGTCTGCCGGATTATGGACTACGGAAAATTCCGTTACCAACAAAAGAAAAAGCAGACGAAGCAACACACCCACCAAACGAAGCTCAAGGAAGTCCGGCTTCGTCCGAAAACGGGCGAACACGATATTCTTGTCAAGATCAACAGGGCAAGAGAATTCCTGAACAACAAGGACAAAGTCCTGATTGTCGTCATATTCAAAGGTCGGGAATTGGCCCACATCGAAGAAGGCGAAAAGGTTCTCACTCAAATCATCGCCGACTTGGAAGATGTCGGGAAAATCGAATCGCCCCCTAAACGGGCCGAAAAGCGCATCGTGTGCACCATGACGCCGAAGTGACATGACGCCTGAGTGATCTTGGCCGGAGACGGGAGACGGAAGGGGTTCCATTGATACCCCTTGTCGGCGGTCTCCCGTTTCCGGTTTCTTTTTTTGCGCGGCTCAACAGGCCGAAATACCGTTCTTCAACCCTTTCACTGTACGCCCCAATACCATGCAATTTCATTACACACCTAAACATGAATTTCTCATCGGCATCGATTCCGACGGCTGCGCTTTCGACACGATGGAGTTGAAACACAAGGAATGTTTCGCTCCCATGACGATTAAATACTGGAACCTTCAAGGTGTAAGTAAATATGCCCGCGAAGCCTTTGAATTTGTCAACCTGTACTCGAAAAGCCGGGGCATCAATCGCTTCCCCGCCTTGGTCGAAATGCTCCAATGGCTTGCGCGCCGACCCGAAGTCAAGGCCCGGGGCGTGAAGATCGAGATTCCCAAATCGCTCGTCGATTGGATCAGCCGGGAAACGAAACTCGGCAATCCCGCCTTGGAAGCCGAAGTCGCCAAGACCGGCGATCCCGGACTGGCCCAAACGCTCGAATGGTCCAAAGCCGTGAATCGGGCCGTCGACCTCATCGTCGACAAGGGTGTCCCCCCGTTTCCCTTCGTTCGGGAGTCGCTTGAAAAAATGAAAGGCAAAGCCGATGTGCTCGTCGTTTCCGCCACGCCCCAAGAAGCATTGACGCGGGAATGGGAGGAACAGGATCTCGTCCAATACATCGCCGCGATTTGCGGACAGGAAGTCGGAACGAAAAAAGAATCACTGGAAAACGCACAAAAAACCGGCAAATACGCCCGGGATCGGATGCTCATGATCGGCGATGCGCCCGGCGACCATAAAGCCGCTTTGGCCACCGACGCCTTGTTTTTCCCGATCAATCCCGGTGCCGAGGACAAAAGCTGGCAACGGCTTTACGAGGAAGGACTCGACCGTTTCTTCAACGGAACCTTTGCCGGTGCGTACCAGCAGGAACTGGTCGACGATTTCAACAGCTATCTGCCTTCGACCCCGCCTTGGCCCGTAGAGTAAGCCGAGTTCAATGGCGGCGCCGAACCGGGGGTGTAAGCCCCCGGAATGCGTCACCGGAAAGCTTACTCGTCCCCCGCCGGATTCTCGTGTTTTTCGTACCCCAAAGTGCGCAGCACCTCAAGTATCTCGGAACACGTCGGAAACATTCGGCCGCTGCTTCGTTTGTATTCGTTCAGGGCGTTCATGAATTCGACTTCGTCCCGGCTATAGTCACGCTCGCAAGTCGCCGGATCGATCTGACGTCGCCGAGTCACTTTCTTCCGCCGGGGCGGTGACACCGGACACGGCGTTGAACTGGCTTTATCAATCCGCTTGATCGCGCCGGTTTCGTCGGCGGACATCGAAAGCGATTGTGACGCCCGCTCAAACTCGTCAAGAGTCGAAAGCTCGTCATCGTAAAACGGAGCGCCATCACCGAAAAAATCGAGAGTAAAAGAATCGTCGGAGCGAGGCGTCGTCGGATTCGCTTTCGAACCGCGAGGCGCTACTGCCAATAGAGCCTCGACCGGCGGATTTTTGCGAGGCCGCCCGCGTTTCCGTTTCGGTAAACAGGTTCCATGGACGGGAGAAGCAGACTGCGAAGCGGCCGCACCGCTATCGCCCTCTCCCCGGATATCCGGGGAGGAAACTAATGCTTTGCTCATCGAAGCACCTTTCCTGGGGGGGAGGGTCCAAAATGCTACAATCCGAGCGACCGCGTAATCATGGGCGTCGCACGGAACTCGTTTCCTTTTCTGGCGACATCCTTTCGCGACTTTTTCAGCAGCAATCCTTTCTCCGATTTTTCTTCGGTAACTTCCAATCGTCCGCGATTCTGATAATTTTTAACAATCACGAAAAATATTCGGATATGTCAAATAATCCGACTTATCGAGAACTCCCGATTCCACAGCCTTTGAGCATTCTTCGATGATTGACATTTAATCCGGCCCTTCCTATAATCATGGCTGTGATCGGGCTGTGTTACGCAGCTTGCTTGGTCGATTGATCCCCAACATCGAACATAAAGGAATCCCATCCATGCTCCGTATTCTTCCGATTGTTGCCCTGTTGTCGTTGATTTTCATGGCTCCCGGTTGTGTTAAGGTAAACGAAAAATCCGAAAAGCCGGAACCGACTCGTACCACGACGCAGGCCGCCCCGACGTCACCAGCCGAAAAACCGAACGAGGCCGCCCCGGCGATTTCCTTCCCGAAGTTGAACGAAATCAATTTTACGGCGGTCAATTATGACGACAATTTCCACTCCCACGGCAAAGGTCGCTTCGGCGGTCTCTTAGCGATCTTGGGCTCGCACCAATTTCATGCCGAGTTCATTCCCGATACGGAAACCGGCGATGTGCTGGCCATTGTCTACGACAATCATTTCAAGCCGTTCCAAACGGAAACCAAGGAACTCACACTGGCCCTAAAGGTCGGCGATGAGCCGAAGACTTTCACCTTGCTTGTCGACCATGACGGCAGCGAGGGTAAACCAGCCACATTCAAGATCACCGATGTCGATTTGGCGAAAATCCTTGCTCAAGGTTGGCAAGGTGACGCCCGGGTCATGTTCACCTCGGCCGATGCACCCGCCAGTGGCAACCTGATCCCGGCCCGCCGTTGAGAAAAAAGGATTTTTGAGACGCCCGGAAATCGTTCCGATCCCCCCACCCACTCCAGGAGTCACCCATGCCGCGTATCCTGTTTTGTTTTCTACTACTCACTTTGACCGGCTTCGTGCAGGCTGAATCACCCTCATGGAATCAGTTCCGGGGGCCCAATCACGACAATAAATCCACGACGACCGGCATCGCCAAATCCTGGCCCCAAGGCGGTCCCAAACTGCTTTGGAAGGTCGACCACCTTGGTGACGGCTACGGCAATATCAGTTTCCACGGCGATAAGATGTACGCCCTGGGTGACGTTGGCCCCGATTGCATGCTCATCGCCATGGACCGCGCAACCGGCAAACGGCTTTGGTCCAAACCCGTCGGCGATTCCGGCCAGGTCGGTCGTTATGTCGGTCCCCGGGCCACTCCGGCCGTCGACGGAAAATTCGTTTTCGCTTACAGCCAGTTCGGCGACCTGGTTTGCTTTGACGCCAATGACGGCACCGAAATCTGGGGCGGCAACGTTGCCGATGAATTCGGCGGTCGGTATATGAACAACTGGGGCTTCTCCAGTTCGCCCATCCTTGACGGCGAATTGGTCCTACTCCCCATCGGCGGTAGCGACGGTACGGTCATCGCTTTCCGCAAGAACGGCCAGCGGGCTTGGCGAACCAAGGAAATCACGGACGACGCTCCCTACGGTTCGGTCGTGCCCGCCACAATCCTTGGCAAGAAGCAATATCTGCTCTATTCCGCGTCGGGTATTTTCGGTATCAATCCGGAAGACGGTACGGTTCTTTGGCACGGGGTCAGAGAAGTTGATCGGGCCATTTGCAGCGATCCGGTTTACTGGGAGGATTACGTCATGGGTTCCATGTCCTACCGCATCGGGACCACCGGATTTCGCGTTACGGAAAAAGACGGCAAATTCTCCGCCGAGGAAATCTATTATGAACAGCCGCTCCAGAATCACCACGGCGGGCTCATCCTGCACGAAGGTTATGTCTACATGACTTCGGACCGCGTCCTCGTTTGCGTCGACATCAAGACGGGTAAGACCGTTTGGCGGGATAACGGCGTCGGCAAGGGTTCCGTTTCGTTTGTCGACGGCTACCTGATCGTTCGAGGCGAAGCGGGCGACGGTACGATTGCCTTGGTTGAAGCCACGCCGGAAGGTTACCGTGAAAAAAGCCGCTTCGACCAACCGGATCGTTCGGATCGTAACAGTTGGACCTACCCGGTCATCGTCGACGGTAAAATGTACATCCGGGACCAAAACGTCCTTTTGTGTTACGACATCATGCCGGAATAAGGTTTTCGCTTTCGTCCTACTCGCATTCCCATCACGTCAATATTCCACTCCCAATGAAATCACGCAGTACGACAATCCTTACGGTCCGGCGGAACGGCAAAGTCGCCATCGGCGGCGACGGACAGGTCACCCTCGGCAGTTCCGTCATGAAATCCGACGCCAACAAAATTCGCAAGCTTCTCGACGGCCGGGTTATCACGGGCTTTGCCGGTTCCACGGCCGACGCTTTCGCGCTCCTCGAACGCTTCGAATCCAAGCTTCGGGACTATCCGTCGAACGTTCCCCGCGCGGCCACGGAACTTGCCAAGGAATGGCGTACCGACCGGGCCCTGCGACGATTGGAAGCCATGATGATCGTCGTCGATCCCACGACGACCCTGCTCCTTTCCGGAAACGGCGACGTGATCGTGCCCTCCGACGGCATCCTCGCCATCGGCAGCGGCGGCAACTATGCCATGGCCGCCGCAAAAGCCTTGGGAAAGCACAGCTCGCTCTCCGCCGGAGAAATCGTGCGAGAATCCCTGACCATCGCCTCGGAAATCGATATTTATACGAACTCGAACATCGTCCTGGAAGAACTTGACGAATCCGTGCCATGAGAAACCCGATTCCCCACACGACTCTTTCCCTGTTTATCCTGCTCGCGATTTTGCCGGGAATCTTTTTTGCACAAAATACCGCCGCCCAGGATGCCGGGGACACGGAAACCGTGACATCCGAAAGCGGGGACGTCGAATTCGAGTTGCGCATCTGGACCGACGCCGATACCGGCAAAAAGGCCCGGGCACGATTCGTCTCGCTG
>JBEBTM010000100.1:0-10648 GCA_040393745.1 Thermogutta terrifontis
GCCGGTCGGCAGGCCGGAACGGCTAAGCTGGACGTATTATGTGAAGCAGAGGTGCAACTTCTGGAAGCGTTGCGCGAACGGAAACGAACGCAGGCCGCTTCTATGCGTCCTTGGGGACCAGAACAAGCGACCGGCAAGCCGAATGCGTATCTGCTGCCGCGCGGTGGCGATTATCAGAACGCTTGGGCTTCACTGACGCCGGACGGCCAACCGGACTGGCTCGAATTGACTTGGAACGCTCCGGTCGAGTCCGTCGGAGTCGATGTCTATGAAACATTCAATCCGGGCGCTCTGGTGCGAATCACGACATTCGACGCTGATCGTGCAGAGACAACGCTCTGGGAAGGAGCCGACCCGACGACGCCGGACGCAAAGGACGGCAAGGGCATTTCTCAAATCCGGTTCGAGAAGCCGGTTGAGCTCTCGACCCTCCGCTTGTATCTGGATTCTCCCGCCGTTCCCGGTTGGAACGAAATCGATGCCGTTGGATTGGTGGAGGTGTCCGGCAAAGTCCACTGGGCGAATGAAGCCACGGCGAGCAGTACCTATGCGGAACCGGGATCAAGGCGCGGTTCGGTTTCAACTTTTCTTGACAGGTAGCCCCGAACTCGTCGGTCGGCATCTCTGAAATTGCCGGTATTACCATCTTTTCCGGCAGCCTTCCCGAATTATTTCCGGTTCGGAGTAGTCCGAACCTGCGCCCCTCTTGCGGATTGCATGGAAATTTGAAGAATATAATTCTACGGCGTAAAATTTCATTGCATAAAATTTCACGGCATTATTTCTGCAGATGTCGACAACCAAGATTCTCGAAGCGTTCAAAGACGGGATGACGGCAGAAGAAGCCGTCTTGGATTTGGGTATCAGCATGAAACGAGCCTGTCGTCTGAAAGAGTGTGTCGACTGTGGCAAACCGGTTCGCAAACCCGGTAGCGGTCGAATTCACACAAAAATCGGTCGGATTCAGGAAATCGCCGACCTGTTGCTCCGTGGGCCGGACGGCAAATCGAACCATCGGCTCTGGACAGTGGCAAGCCTTCATCTGACGCTCAAAACCGAATTGTCAGTCGATACGATCCGCCGGCGTCTTGACCGAAGTGGCCTGAATTTGAAATTCCCGGCGAGTCAACGGAACATTCTCACGGAGAACATCGGAAAAGAGATTCCGCCCGGCAAGCGACCGATCTGCCTAATCATCGGCCAGACGGAGCTTGATCTCGTAAAGTTTACCGCCGACTCGGACAGCCAAGAGTCCGACGGATTTTTACTTCCAACGCTTTGTGCCGCCGACGGTCATGGTGCGATCCGGTTTCGCTGCTATTCCGGTCCGATCACGCAGAAGGAACGTGCGGACTTTCTCGAATCACTGCGTAAACAATGCGAAGAACGACTTCTCATCTGCGGCACTCGGTTGGCAGCGAAGGACATATCAGACATGCGGCCTCTGTTGCATGACGATGTGCTGCTCGTCAAGTTGCCCGATTGATGTACCATCCGGCGTGTCTGTTTTTCAACATTGAACCAAATATAACTTCGATCACATATTTATCGGGACACGATTTATGCCAACCATTTCTTTTATCGGCGACGTTCACGGTCAGTATGACGAATATCTTGCACTGATTCGGGATTGCGAGTATTCGCTCCAACTCGGCGATTTCGGATTCAAGTTCGATAAGGTCGCGGACATCGACACGACGAGGCATCGCTTCATGCCGGGTAACCACGACGGTTATGCCCGGATCGGCCAGATGAAACTCGACGGATGGAAGTTCCCGGTCGAAGACGATTACGGAATCCTGAATCTGGGCAGCGCCGACATCATGTACGTTCGCGGCGGTTATTCGATCGACAAGATGTATCGACGGCCCGGATTCGATTGGTTTCCGGAAGAAGAAATTGCGGCGACCGACCTCCTGACCATGATCGAGAGTTTATCGAAACAAAAGACAAAGATCGTCGCATCGCATGAATGTCCGGCTTTCGTTGCCGAGGAATTGTTCTACGCCAATCCCGCGTTGCTCGTTCAGTTCGGCAAATACCGGCCAAGCCGAACGGCCCAGGCGTTGGAAGCCCTATTTGAAAAGATGAACGACAAGCCCCAGCTGTGGGTCTTCGGGCATCATCACGTCGAATTCGACCAACATATCCAAGGAACCCGCTTTGTCTGCGTTCCGTCTCTGGATCGCTTCGATTGGCAGGTGTGATTTCAACGCAAGCCTTGACCGGGAATTTCTTTTCGAAAACTAACCGAACTGTCAATTTCCGGGGCGTCTTTTCAGGCTCTGGAATCGAAGCCGCCGGCGTGGTAAACTGATGTGTGGAACAACGATTTCACCGTCATGTAACGCAACATGAAAGGACGAAAATGAGAACGATTATTTGTCTATCGGCCCTGATCCTGTTCTCGGCCACGGCTTCGGCCCAAGACGTCGTTTCGCATGTCTACGGTGTCGTCGTCGATGAAAATGATAAGCCGGTCGCCAACGCTTCGGTCGAGTGCTATGTCGATTCCGTTCTTCCGACCGTGACGGTGAAAACCGATGGCGATGGACTCTTTTCGTTCCGCCTCGGTAAACAGCGTTATCCATGGTTTCAGATCGGGGCGGTCGACCATGATCGAACGCGAGTCTCTTATGCCAAACGCATAATGTCCGCCGAGCGGGACAAGATGAAACCTCATGGCGAAGAAATTCCCTTGGAGAAAATCGATTGCGGCACTCTCCGCTTGATGCCACCGGCGCTGATCGAAGGCGTGGTGGTCGACAGCGATGACAAACCCGTCGAAGGAGCCGCTGTTTACAGTCTGCATTATCTCCGGCCGGGCCGGACACGGTCGGATGCCGACGGTCGTTTTACACTTCGAGTTCCTGCGTCGCTTGACATTCCTTACCGCGATTACGAATACGAAGCCAACGGGTTCTCGCTTTGTGCGGTCAAAGCGATTGCGGGTCTTGATATCCAGCGTTTCGGAAAATCAATCCGTTGGAGCGACGGCCCCTTGGAGGAACTGGAGAAACCGCTTACCTTGAAACTTACCGGAACGCAAGATGTTTCTGTTCAGGTCGTCGACCGACACAAGAAGCCGCTCAGGGATTTTTCTGTTCGGGCTATTTTTCTGTACTTGGAAGGGCATACCCAAGGAATGGGTTGCGAAGTCGATGAACTGCCGGAATTTAATGTTCGAACCGATGAGGACGGAGTTGCACGATTCAAGGCGTTTCCCCACAAAGGCCGGTCCTGGGAGTATCGCATCGACGCGCCGGACGAAGACCTTTGGCACAGTAATATCACTTTCGCCCCGTTCGACAATCGCAATATGCCGAAAGATCGTCATTCGACTGTCGTCGTCCAGCGGAAGGTTCCCGTTCGCGGCGTGGTCGTCGATGAAGACGGAAATCCCGTTGCGGGATTGGAAATGACCTGCCATTCGAACGGTGTTTATGGTGGCCGCACGACGACGGATTCCAGCGGCAACTTCGAATTTCGGGCCGTTTCAAATACGATCAACCTGATTCTTGTGGAACAGACGTACAAGGAGCCGGACTGCCGCTTCGTGGTTCGGGCCGAGGTCGTCGTACCGCCGGACACGCTGGTCGACGGGCTCCGTTTGGTCCGCCGGAAAGGGATTCGCGTCTATCGTCCCGCCTTTTTGAGTCCATCGCTCCCGGAGGGTCTTGAAATACCGAAGATCGGCTGGTCGGACATTCACATTAGTTATCGCACGAAAGGAGTTTCCGATTTCCCGCCGGAAGAAGTCGCCAAGCTGGAACCCGGCGAAGGTCAACGGGGCGTCGGATTCGCAAACGCCAAGGTCGCGAAGGACGGTTCTTTCGAGGTTTGGCTCCCGCCGGGCAAGTATACACTTTTCCCCAACGGCCCACGATCGGGCCCGTATAGAGAGTGGAGCCTCGAACTCAAGGAGGGCGAAACGGAAGTGCGGGTTAAGATGCAAGACGGCTTTCTGGTGCGCGATGAGGATTGATTGTATACCTTCCGGCCATTTGATATCAGGCACTGCGACAAATCACGCTTGTCGCCAAAATCCTAACCGAACTGTCAATTTTTCGGACATCTTTTTCGGGTTCTGGAATCAAAGTCGTCGGCGCGGTAAACTGGAGGTATGACGCCTTCCAGCACTCCTGACAACCCGAATCTTCCCGGCACGACTTCCGCCTCGCTCATCCTGCGTACCAAGTAGCGGGACGAAGCGGCGTGGCGGCGGGTCGTCGAGCTTTATTCGCGGCTCGTCCTGTACTGGTGCCGGAAAGCGGACGTGCCGTCGCAGGATCGGCGGGATATATTGCAGGACGTGTTTCGGGCGGCGTTCGCGTCGATTGACACGTTTTCCAAGTCGCAGCCCGGCGATACCTTTCGCGGTTGGCTGCGGAGCGTGACCTTTTCGCGGATCATGGATTATCGCCACGACGGCAAGAAGACCGGTTTCGTCTTGTCCGATCCGACGCTCGACAACCTTGCCGCTCGGCCCGATGCCGTCGAAGAAGAAAAGGAGGAAAGCCTCTTGGTGCGGCAGGCCCGGAAGATGATTTTGAAAAAAGTCGACGAACAAACCCGCCGAGCCGTCGAAATGCTGTTGGACGGCATGACCTCCACCGAAGTCGGCAAGCAACTTGACATGAAGCCCGGCACAGTGCGGGCGGCGATCAATCAACAAACCGGAACTCACGCATCAGTATCACCGTCGCAGGAAAGCCTCATAGACCGGTTGGCCGATCCGTTGCTGAGCCGAAACCGGTCGAAGTCGCCCAGCCGATCAAGGTCGCTCCGCCCGCTCCGCTACCGGTCGATCCGAAGGACGATCCGAAAAACATTCCACTGAACAAGCTGTACTGGAACAAGGCGATGTCGGGCAAGGCGTCGTTCGATTACGAGAGCAACAGCGGCTGCTATGCGATCGGCGAGGGTTTGTACATGTTTGAAATTCATTGGTCGCCGCGTGGAGCCGACGATGTTTACATCACCAGCAATGGCCGGAGTGTCGACGCCGTCGCCCTCGTGCCGGGAATCGGTTCGCCGAAACGGATCACCCAGGCGAGTCGACTCGATTTTTCGTCCTATCATCGTACCGTCAAGGTTGGCGAGCAGACCGTCTTGCGAAACCAGCACGGAAAATACGCCGTCGTGCAAGTCACCCGCGTCGTCAACCGCAACCGTGTTCCCGCTTCTCGTAACCTCCTTGAGTTTTCGTACTACATCCTTCCGGACGGCGACGATTTCAGCAAGGCGAAGTGAGCGATCATTAAGCGCTAAATCAAGGCAAGTTTTTTCCTATGACTTCGATTCTCGAAATACCGATCGGACTCCAATCGACGGGAGCATCTTTCAAACGATTCAAATTCTTGCCGAAGCCGAGAAGAAGCCGCTCAAATTGTTTCTTGCTTTCAGCCGGTATTCTAAAAGCACCTTCAATCGGTACGTCGAGCGTCAGGTCTTTCTTCTGCAGAACTTCACTGAAGGCCCAGCGTTCATCTTCCGGTACATCGGGCTTGGAGATTCCGTATCGAAAATAAATGGAAAAATTGTCGTCGAGAGATTCGCCATCACAAACAACCTGGAAGACGCCCATTTTTTGGCTGTCTTTTTCTCCAACCATAAAGAATTCAATATAACAGCACTCCCCCGCAATTTCCTTGACATCGCAAACGATGTGCAGAGGAAGAGTGGTTACTGAAGGAAAAGAAAACAGAACTTTTCCTTTATCGCCTTCTTCGGGAAAAAATCGAAGCAAACCGTCTTCGACGGCATCCGTTTTGTCGTTCCATCTGTTCATTTTTATCGGTTTTTTGCATTGCTCGAAATCAAAAACGATCTTGGTTTCACCGTTTTTGCCAGCACGAATATCGGCGCCGGGATATCCGGCGAGATTGAGTTTTCTTCCTTCAAAATTATTGTCCGGTTTTACTGTCGCCCTTTCAAGTCGATACTTGGCCTGGCCTTGAGCCGAAACATCAAGACTGATGCGAAGAACGCTATCATCGTCTTTTCTTTGCTCGTTTGATACGTCGGCGAACGGGTCTTCGGTCGACGTGATTCGCTTGATGATCGCCTGGTCCTTTTCGGCGAACTTCGACAGCAGGACGTTCATTTCACGCCCGGTCTTCAGCCTGATCTTGACGACATCGCCGTCGAGGCCAAGAAATTCCGCCTCGATTACTTTGCCGTTCGAGCCAGTCCACTGACGCATTTCTCCGGCGTGAACGGTACAGTAAAAAAGAATGATACAGCACAACAGGTAGAAAAATCGCAGTCTCATCATGATTCATCCTTTCAGAAACGGTTATTCGACAAAAACGACTTCCTTTTCGTGGCCGCCTTCCTTGATCGTGACAACGTATCGTTTATCAAATGTGAATTCATCAAGAAGACGTTCGGCGTCACCGAGCGATTTGATCGGTTGACCATTGATTGATGCCAATTTGGAGCCGGGCCGGATGCCACATTTTTCGCTCAGTTGTTGAACTTTGGAGATCACCACCGCTTCGTGAATCCCTCCCGTTTCAGTCTGTTTTTGTACGTCGATCGCAAGTCGCGGGGTCATGCGAGCCGTGATTTCGAATCTTGCCAGACCGATCGTGGCCATGTCCTGCTCGTGGGCTTGGCTCATCATACCTTTGCCGATACTGCATCGAAAGACGGCTTCATTCGGTAACGGAATATTGAAGGTCTTCTCCATGGGATGCCGGAGATCGACGTTCTTTTCATCCAACAACGGCCGAAAATAGACACGTCCTTCTTTGACACCTCCTTCTTCGGGGTTGTCGTCGCCGAATCGAAAATCGACGTTGAATTTGTCGTTGACCTTGTTTCCCGAACAGAACACACGGAACGACATCATCGGTCCTTGATTATCAAAGAGCCATTCCATGTTGCAGCACTGTCCCGCAATCACGGCGACATCGAAACGAACCTGGAGTGGAAAGTGAATATAGTTGTTCGGGAATCCGAGAAGGGCTGCTTTGAAATCATTCTGCGGGGGAAACATCAAATAACCTGTTTTCGGATCGGGGCCGACATTTGATATCTGAAAAAACATGAACCGGCTCGGGCGGCGGTAATCGTAGATCATCTTTGTCAAGCCGTCTTTTGTTATGATTTCCGTATCGGGCAGCAAGGCCGTCTTGACCCGTTTACCGCCAAAATCGTCCGTGGGCGGTGCGTTCGCTTTTTCCAGACGCACCTTGGCGTTGCCGTCCTCGGCAATGTCAAGCGTAACGCGAAGCACCTCGGGGTAGTTGCCTTGTCTTGGAGCCACCGCAGCCGTTTCTGCAAAGGGGTCGTCGGTCGCCCCGGCTTTTTGGGCGTATTCCTGATCCGCTTTCGAAAACTTTGATAGCAGAACATTCATTTCACGTCCATCTTTCAATTTTATCTTGACGACATCGCCGTCGAGGCCGAGAAATTCCACCTCGATTACTTTGCCGTTCGAACCGGTCCATTGACGCATTTCTCCGGCTTGAAGGATGGTACAGCCCAACAGGAACAGTACCGCCGAAATCATACAAGCCCATTTCATCTTTGCCTCCTTTTGAAAAGTGTTGTGATTCAAGAGCGAAAATACTCCTCTATAAGATAAAACGCCGGGGTGTTACTCGAAAATTGAAAACAAGCGGTGTCCCTTTGGCTCTTGACCGGCGAGGCCAATGTCCTATCTGCCGACGAGACGTACGCAATGATTGCTCGTACATGGGTTTGCACGTTGTGTTCATCCCTGTCCTGTTGGTGAGACACCGCTTTTTCAGAATTCGCATGTTTTTTGCGAAAGCGACAAGAAAAGAAAGAGACGTGAACCTCCATCGACACCCGAGCCTCGCCAAAGGCTATGTATACCGACTTCAGTCCACGCCCCAAACGGGGCGTAGACATCGAAGCTATGTATACATGAAAATTGGCGATTTCGGGTGTATAGCTTGACGCTTACGCGTTATCTGATTGTATTGTCTATCGAATCGCTATGGATTCATGTCGATCTTCTCCGTGATTGAAAAATACTGGGCGTCCGAGACACCCGATTCCTGTTCGATTCTACCCGCTTTCTGCGGGAAAAACAACGGGGAATTGTGAGAGAATTTCTTCAAACGACCCGGCGTGTCCGGTACGCAAGATCGCTTTCCGTCGCCTTGCGTCTCTGTCGAGGCGACTCTGGCGGAAGTGTGGGGGTCACGGTAGAATAAAAGAATCAAGAAACCAATAAAAACGAGGTGTCCGAGGGCGTTCACGGGTTTATGAATGCCTGTTGAATCTTGAAACCAACGAAACGAACTCATTATGAACAAGATGCTCCTGAAAACGGAACGCCCGATCCTCCGGCCTTGGAAGGACGAAGACCGTGATCCATTCGCGGCCATGAATGCCGATCCGGAGGTCATGCGTTATCTTCTCAAGGTGCTTGACCGAAATGAAAGCGACGAACTCGTCGACCGTTTACAGCGGCAGTATGATCAACGCGGTTATTCCATGCTGGCCGTTGAACGGATTGAAGACGGCAAGTTTCTCGGCTTTACCGGCATCGGCCATCATCGCTGGTTTCCCGATGAAGTCGAGATCGGTTGGCGTTTGGCCCGATTTGCATGGAAACAGGGTTACGCCACGGAAGCGGCACGAGCCTGTGCCGATTATGCGTTCGATGTGTTGCATCTCGACCATTTGATTGCGATTACATTGCCGGAAAATGTCCGCTCCCAAGCCGTCATGAAACGACTCGACATGAATGAAGATCGGCGTACCACTGTTGATGGAATCGATCTGGTCATCTACCGGCTTTCCAAAATTTCTGAAGGCGCAAATCAATGAACACGCCAATACGCAGGTTGAGCGAACAGGACCGCCAAATGGTTCTTGTTTATCTCGTTTCCGAACCGGCCCACGTAACGTTTTTCGTTGCCGATATTCGCGACTACGGTTTCGACGATCCTCGTTTTCTCTTGTGGGGATCCCCCACTCCAGAGGGCCGGGAACCGTTCGAATATGTTTTCTGCCTGTTTTATGGCTGCATTCACGTCTACTCGAAATCCGACTCGGCCGACGTTGACGCGATCTGTCGGTTCCTTGATGAAAATAAGATCGACTTCAAGATGATCGCGGGCAAGGAAATGCTCGTTGATCCGTTCACAAAGCACATTGCGTTTCAAAATGAGCATCGTTGTTACCTTGCTGAATTGAGACGGGAGAATTTCGTTCCGCATATTGACGAACGTGTTTCGGTCGAATGGGCTACCGTGAAAGATGCCGAAGAAATCCTGCAACTCAGGGCGAACATGCCCGAATTCAGTGACTTGATGATGCCGCTCGAACAGCTTGTCGACATGCTCGTGACCGAAAAAGGAAGGGTGCTGAACATCCGCGAAAACGGCCGCATCGTCGCTTCAGCAACGGAAAGCTGCTCGGGCCGAATCGGTTATGTTTGCACCGATCCGGCATTCCGGGGACGCGGTTACGCTTCAGTGCTGGTTTCGCAACTATCGGAAATCCTCCTTGCGGAAGGAACCGTGCCGAACCTCGCTTACGAAAATCCAGCGGCAGGAAGCATTTACCGTCGTCTCGGTTTTCAAGAAGTCGGAAAGACTGCCGTATGTTCAAAATGAGCGAACGACCGAACTCGTTCGTTGTAAGAAGGACTTAAAATGACCCGCACATTGAAACTGAGCATGTACGCCGCGATCAGTCTTGACGGATTCATCGCGAAGCCGGACGGTAATATCGATTGGTTGACCGAGCATGGTTCGCAAGCCGATCTCGAAAACGACGACGGTTACAAGAAATTTCTCGCTTCAGTCCACGCGCTTGTCATGGGCGGCAAAACGTATCGGCAAGTCCTGACCTTCGGCGACTGGCCGTATCGTGACAAGCGGTGTATCATTGTTTCACGAACAGAAGCAAAAACGGATTTGCCGGACATTTCCTTCACGACCGATTCACCGGATCGGATCGTCGAATGCCTGCAAAACGAGGGTTGCCGTCATGTTTGGGTGATGGGCGGCGGTGAAATTCACTCGTTATTTCTGCGGGCCGGGCTGATCGACGAGATGCGAATCTTCATGATACCGAAAATCCTCGGCGAAGGCATTCCGCTGTTCGTTCCGCCGGTTCCCGATGTCCGCTGGTCGTTGCTGAATCATAAGGAATGGCATTCGAATATCGTCGAGTTACATTACCGACGTGCGGATATTTTGTCATGAGACTCTGGTCGCTCCATCCGAAGTATCTCGACACGAAGGGCCTGCTCGCCGTCTGGCGGGAAGGGCTACTGGCGAAGCATGTCCTCGAAGGTAAAACGAGGGGATACCAAAACCATCCACAGTTGGAGCGGTTCAAGCAACAAAAAAATCCGGTCGAAGCGATTTCACAGTATCTCGCCGAAGTTCTGGGCGAATCGGAACGACGCGGCTATCATTTCGATGCAACGAAGGTTGTGAAACCGAAGCAGACGATCACGATTTCCGTGACAAGAGGGCAGATCGATTACGAAAAGGAACACCTCTTGAAAAAGCTGGATGTTCGCGATCCCGAAGCCGCCGAACGATTGCGGAACACGAAGCGGATCATGCCGCATCCGATGTTTGTCATCGTACCCGGCAGTGTGGAAGATTGGGAAAAGCAATGAAGCTCACTTGTTTTTCCGGAAAACGGT